>JBEPXV010000175.1:0-5298 GCA_041641695.1 Gammaproteobacteria bacterium
CTGCGGGCGAATGTCGCCAATGCCTGGCCCGCCCTGGAGCGCGTCGGCCTGCAGCCGGATGCTTCCATGTCGCGGCTGCGCTTCGCGGAAACCGTCGGGCAGTGTGTCGAGGCCGCCGACTTCATCCAGGAGAGCGCCCCCGAGCGCGAGGACCTCAAGCGGTCGCTGCACGCGCAGATCGCGGAGGCGGCGAGACCCGACGCGCTGATCGCCTCGTCCACCTCGGGGCTCCTGCCGTCGGCATTCTATGCCGACGCGGCGTCCCCCGGGCGCTGCCTGGTAGGGCATCCTTTCAATCCGGTCTACCTGCTGCCGCTGGTCGAAGTGGTGGGCGGCGAAAGGACCGCGCCGGAGTCGGTTGACGCGGCCGCGCAGGTCTACACGTCGCTGGGAATGCGACCTTTGAAGGTGCGCAAGGAAGTGCCCGGCTTCATCGCCGACCGCCTGATGGAGGCGCTGTGGCGGGAGGCGTTGCACCTGGTGAACGAAGGTGTCGCCACCACCGGCGAGATCGACGACGCCGTGCGCTTCGGCGCCGGGGTCCGCTGGTCGTTCATGGGTACGTTCATGACCTATACCCTGGCCGGCGGCGAGGCCGGCATGCGCCATTTCATGGAGCAGTTCGGACCGGCCCTGGAGCTCCCCTGGACCAAACTGGCCGCCCCGTCGTTGACCGACAAGCTGATCGAGGACGTCGTCGAGGGCACCGCCGAGCAGCAGGGCTCGCGCTCCATCAAAGAGCTGGAGAGCTACCGCGATGACGCCATTATCGGTGTGCTGGAAGCCATCCGGGACGCCAAGGCCCGGCACGGCTTCAGGGCCGGGGAATAGGAATATGCTATGGCAACCAGATCGCTGGGGCCCGGGTCGCCCCTGGACGGGAAAGCAATGAAACCTGACGTGTATCCCGGCCCCGATCCAGGGGGTGTACCGGGCGCCAACCCCGGTCAAGATTGGCCAATCCGACCGTCCCGAAACAAGAGCCAGCCATGAATTTCGAACTGACCACCGAACAACAGATGATCGTCGACGCCGTGCGCCGCTTCGTCGAGACGGAGCTGTACCCGCACGAGGACCAGGTCGAGGAGCTCGATGAGGTCCCCGCCGAGCTGGCGGCGTCGATCCAGGCCAGGGCCATCGAGACCGGCCTGTATGCCGCGAACATGCCGGAGGAGCTCGGCGGCGGCGGGTTGGACAATTTCTCCGCCACCCTGATGGAGCGTGAGCTGGGGCGCGCCTCCTACGGCCTGCAGATGCTGGTGGCGCGGCCGAGCAATATCCTCCAGGCCTGCGAGGGCGGACAAGTGGAGAATTACCTGCTGCCCGCCATCCGCGGCGAGCGCCACGACTGCCTGGCCATGACCGAGCCCAACGCCGGCTCGGACATCCGGTCGATGCGCACGCGCGCCGAGCGCCAGGGCGACGACTACGTCATCAACGGCACCAAGCATTTCATCAGCCATGCCGACATGGCCGACTTCATCATCCTGTTCGCCGCCACCGGCGAGGAGGAGACCAGCCACGGCCGGAAAAAGCTGATCACCGCCCTGCTGGTGGACAAGGACACGCCGGGCCTCGAGGTGCGGCGCGGGCCCAAGTGCGTCTCCCACCGCGGCTACCACCAGTGCGAGCTGTTCTTCACCGACTGCCGCGTGCCGGTTGCCAATCGGCTGGGCGAGGAAGGCAAGGGCTTCGAGCTGATGAACCAGTGGCTGGGCGCGTCGCGGCTGTCGGTCGCGGCTACCAGTGTCGGGCGCGCCCGGCGCGTGTTCGACATGGCGGTGGAGTGGGCCGCGACCCGCGAGCAGTTCGGCCGCCCCATCGGCCGCTTCCAGGGCACCGGCTTCAAGCTGGCCGACATGGCGACGGACATAGAGTCCGCGGAGCTGCTCACCCTGCGGGCCGCCTGGAAGCTGGACGAGGACCGCATGACGGACATCGACGCTGCCATGGCGAAGCTGTCGGCGTCGGAGATGCTGGCGCGGGTCACCGACCAGACCCTGCAGATATTCGGCGGCATGGGGCTGATGTCGGAGCTGCCGATCGAGCGCTTCTGGCGCGACGCGCGGGTCGAGCGCATCTGGGACGGCACCAGCGAGATCCAGCGGCACATCATTTCCCGGGGCCTGCTGCGCCCGCATGGCGCCTGACCCGGGTCGCGACGCATGGACGATATCGTGACCCCCGCCCCAAGCCGGGCGCTGAACCTGCGGCGCCTGCTGGCGCCGCGCCATATCGCCGTGTTCGGCGGCGACTGGGCGGCGGAAGCGGTGCGCCAGTCCCGCCGCATCGGCTTCCGGGGAGAGATCTGGCCCGTGCATCCCCGCCACGAGACGGTCGAAGGCCTGCGCTGTTATCGCAGTGTCGCCGAGCTCCCGGAGGCGCCCGACGCCAGCTTCATCGCCGTGCCGCGCGAGAGCGTCCCGGAGCTGGTGGCGGCGCTCGCCGGGCGCGGCGGCGGGGGCGTGGTGTGCTTCAGCTCGGGCTTCGCCGAGATTGATGGGGAAGGCGCCGCGCTGCAGAAGCGGCTGACGGCGGCGGCCGGTGACATGGCGATCATCGGTCCCAACTGCTACGGAGTATTGAATCTCCTGGACGGCGCAGCGCTGTGGCCCGATCAGCACGGGGGCGCCCGCGTGGAGCGAGGCGCCGCCATCATTACCCAGAGCGGCAACCTGGGTTTGAACCTGACCATGCAGCGCCGCTCGCTGCCGCTCGCCTACCTGGTTTCCGTCGGCAACATGGCGGCCACCGGCATCGACGAGCTGGTCGATGCGCTGCTCGACGACCCGCGTGTCAACGCCATCGGCCTGCACCTAGAGGGGCTGGAAGATATCGCCGGGTTCTCACGGATCGCGATCAAGGCCCTGGAGCGGCGGGTGCCGCTGGTGGTCCTCAAGTCCGGCAGCTCCGAGCTCGGCGCCGGGACCACCGTGAGTCATACCAGCTCCCTCGCCGGTCCCGACGACCTCTACGAGGCGTTGTTCCAGCGTCTCGGCATCGCGCGTGTGCACGATCCGGTCAGCCTGCTGGAGACCCTCAAGTTTCTCTGCGTGCATGGCGCGCTGCCCGGCAGGCGTCTCATCTCCGCGAGCTGTTCCGGCGGCGAGGCGACGCTGGTGGCGGACCTCGCCGAGCCGCGGGGCCTGGAGCTGCCGGGGATCCCGGACGCGGCGCGCCGGCGGCTGCAGGCGGCGCTGGGGGAGCGGGTTGTCATCAACAATCCGCTCGACTATCACACCTATATCTGGGGCGACCTGGCCGCGCAGACCGAGGTCTTCTCGGCCGTGTTGGACTGCCGCTTCGACGCCCATCTACTGGTCCTCGATCTGCCGCGGGAGGACCGCTGCTCCGCCGTGCCCTGGACCACGACCCTCGAGGCGTTCATCGCCGCGCGGCGTGAAGCCGGCGCCGGCGCGCGGGCGACGGTGGTGTCCTCCATGGCGGAAGGCCTGCCGGAGCCGGTCCGCGAGCGGTTGCTGGCCGAAGGTATCGCGCCCATGCAGGGCATCCGCGAATGCCTGGAAGCCGTCGAGGCGGCGGCGCGGATCGGCGCGGCGCAGGCCCGCGTGGCCGGCATCACGCCGCTGCCCGCCGTTGCCCCGCCGCCGGCAGGCGCCGTGCGGACGCTCGACGAATGGGCCGGCAAGCGGGCGCTGGCGGAGCTCGGCCTGCCGGTGCCGGACGGCGAGATGGCGGGCCCCGCCGACGCGCCGGCGGTCGCCGCGCGGCTGGGCTACCCGGTGGCGGTCAAGGCGGCCTGCGAGACGCTGGTGCACAAGACCGAAGTCGGCGGCGTGAAGCTCGACCTGAACCACGCCGACGAAGTACTTGCCGCGGTCGCGTCGATGCGGGGGCTGTCGGAGCGCTTCCTGGTGGAGCGCATGGCGCCGGAGGCGGTGGCCGAGCTGATCATCGGCGTGCGCCGCGATCCCCAGTTCGGCCTCGCCTTGACGATAGGCGCGGGCGGCATCCTGGTGGAGCTGCTGAAGGACGCGGCCACCGTGCTCCTGCCGGCCTCGGACGAGGAAATCTCGCACGCCCTGGAGTCCCTCAGGATTCATCCGCTGCTGAGGGGCTATCGGCACCGGCCGGCCGGCGACATTGACGCCGTACGGCAAGCAATTGCCGCGGTGATGCGGTATGCCGAGGCCAACCTTGACCGGCTGTGCGAGCTGGACATCAACCCACTGCTGGTACTGCCCGAAGGCCGGGGGGTGGTCGCGGTCGATGCCTTGGTGCGGCTGTACGATGCCTGATTTTGACGATTTCTGAATTCGACAAGTGGTTCCCCGGACAATCCCGGGAACCCGAACCGGGAGAGATACAGATATGACCGAGTCACCACTTCGCATAACCCGCCACGGAGCCGTTCTCGAGGTCGTGCTGGACCGGCCAAAAGCCAATGCCATCAGCGCCGAAACCAGCCGCTTGATGGGCGATACCTTCGCGTCGTTCCGGGACGATCCCGAGCTGCGCGTGGCGGTGGTCACCGGCGGCGGTGAGAAATTCTTCAGCGCCGGCTGGGACCTGAAAGGCGCCGCCGAGGGTGAGTCCCCCGACACCGACTACGGCGTCGGCGGCTTCGGCGGTCTGCAGGAGCTGCCCAGGCTGAACAAGCCGGTGATCGCGGCGGTCAACGGCATGGCCGTCGGCGGCGGCTTCGAGCTGGCGCTGTCCTGCGACCTGATCCTCGCTTCCAGCCAGGCCAGGTTTTCCCTGCCGGAGATCAATGCCGGTACCCTGGCGGACGCGGCGACGATCAAGCTCCCACGCCGCATCCCGTACCATGTGGCCATGGACATGCTGTACACGGGCCGCTGGATGGAGGCAGAGGAGGCGCACCGGTGGGGACTGGTGAAGGAGGTCGTGCCGCCCGATGAGCTCATGGCGCGTGCGCACGCGATCGCCGGGTTGCTGGCGGACGGCCCGCCGCTGGTGTTTGCCGCGATCAAGGAAGTCGCGCGGGAAACGGAAACGATGCCGTTTCAACAGGCTATCTCGAAGGTCATGCGCCGCGAGTTCCCCAGCGTGGACAGACTCTATGCGAGCGAGGACCAACTCGAGGGTGCGCGCGCATTCGCCGAGAAGCGGCAACCGGTCTGGAAGGGCCGCTGAAGCGGCAACCGGGGTATTCGCCCCGTTCACCGGAGACAGGCGATTGGTGCGGGCCGCGATACCGCAATCGGCCATCCCTGGCCGCCCCATCGCTCCATAGATCCGCAAAATACTCACGACGGGCGCCTCAACGGTCGTCGTTGAGGGGCCCCGTTTTTGCCACATTCCGGCCGTCCGGGG
>JBEPXV010000176.1:0-5294 GCA_041641695.1 Gammaproteobacteria bacterium
CCCCTGATGTGGATCGACGTCGACAACCTGGTCGCGCGCCAGTCACAGAACCGCGTCCAGGAGCACATCAGCAATCTGTGGGTGGACCACGTCCTGAGCCAGCCGGAAGCGGCAGGATAAGGGTCAGGGGGACTGCTGTCCTACCATCGTTGCCATTGGCAGGCCACGATGATTTCCTTCTCAAGGGATTACGAACATGGCAATGGTTGCGGACTTGGAAAACGTGAAACGAACGTCCCTTCTCCCCCTCCGAGGGCGCCGTGAAACTCAACTTCTTTCTCGCGTCATTGCGAGGAGCCGAAGGCGACGAAGCAATCCATTTCCAGGCGCCTCGCGCGAGACCGGCTTTCCCGGGTGCCGGCACTGCGGCGCCGGGCCCTCAGTGTTGCCGGGGCCTACTATCTCTGGATTGCCACGGTTCAGCAACCATGAGCGCCACCCAGGGGCCGGCAGCGACGCCCGCCACCAATCACGAGTCACCGATCACCAGTTCCCCGTCCAGTGCACACGACGCTCGGCATGGGCGCGCCGCGCATCGGCGTCCTCGCGGGTCGGTACGCTCTCGATCCGGCGAATGTAACGCCCGGGCAGGCCGTGCTCCCGGGCGCCGATCAGCACGTGGTCCCGGTACCAGTCGTAAGGCACGTAGGCGGGGTCTATCCGAATCGCGTAGTAGGTCAACGCCGTTGCCGGCTGGCCCCCGCCGAGGCGCCGCAGCGCCACGTACTTCTGCTCGTAGCTGACGCCCAGCCCTTCGGCCCGGTCGAGGCGCGGCTTGTGCGCGGGGTCGATGGCGTACAGCACGCCGTAGACGACGTCGTCCTCGCCCGCAACCGGTATGTCGCACTTGCCGGAGCCGTCCGTGCCCTTCTTGTGCCAGACGAGCCGGTGTCCGAAAAGCACGGCCGTATCCAGCACCCGCGCGCTGGGGACCCGCTGCCGCAGACGCCGGGAGGACATGTTCGACCCGTAGGCGAAATACAGGAGCGCTTCCATGGTCGTCATTCAGGCGTTGCCTGCGTCTGTGACAGTTTGTCTACCTGGCCGAACAGCGCCGGCAGTCCGCCCGTATGCAGGATGCACACCGGCTCGCCGGGCGGCAGGCGCCGGGTTTCGACCAGGTCCAGGAGCGCGGCGAACGGCTTGCTGGTATACGTCACCTCCAGCAACAGGCCTTCGCTGCGCGCGAAAGTCCGGATCGCGGCCAGGGCCTCCGGCGTGGGCAGCTCATATCCATCGCCCAGGTACGCGTCATGGTAATGCGCGACTGCGCCGGGATCGCCGCCCGGCATCTTGCCGGCGCGCGCGGCCAGCCCGCGGAATACCCGGTCGACCCGTGCTCGCAGCTCGTCAACGGGGAACTCGACGCTGACCAAGTGCACGTGGAAGGGATTGCCGAGCAGCGCGCACCCGAACAGGAAACCGGCTTCGGTAACGCCCATCGAGCCCGGCAGGACGACGTGGCGCAAGGCGACTCCGGCCTGGAATGCCTGCTGATGAAGCTCGATGGCCGCCGCGACGTAGCCGAGGGCGCCGACCACCGGGTCGCCGACCACATAAGGTATACGGCCCTCCGCCGCCATGGCATCCCGCAGCCTACGTACCCGGCGCTCCCGCTCGACCTCGTCCACCGGCCCGATGAACCGGATGTCCGCGCCGAACAGGCGGGTCAGGAGAAGATTGCCTTCGTCGCGTGCAGGCGGATCATCGTTGTGGACGACCACGCACTCGAACCCGCACTTCGCGGCGGCCGCCGCGGTCAAGCGGCATTGGTTCGACACGGGCCGCCCGGCCACCAACAGCACATCGCTCCCCGCCTCCCGGGCCTCGCCGAGCCAGAATTCCAGGCTGCGGAGCTTGTTGCCGCCCATCGCCAGGCTCATCACGTCATCGCGCTTGACATACAGCCCATCGTGCCCGGTCAGGGCCTCGATGCGCTGCATTCTCTGAAACGGCGTCGGGCCGTCCAGCAGTTGGACCCGCGGCGCGTCCGTCAGAAACATCCGGCCATCCTCCCGGTCAATCCAGCGACACCTTGACGCCGCCCAGGCGCTTTTCCGCCCAGTCGGTGAAACGCAGCACCGGGTAGCAGTAGACGAAGTAGAGCAGCGCCACGCAGGCATAGATGAGCAGGACATCCCCCGGGAAGCGATGGATCGAGATCTCGCCCTGGCGGGCCAGCTCGGTGAGCCCCACCACGGACAGGATCGCGGTGCTCTTGATGATGATTACATAAACGCCGCTCATGGGGGGAATGGTCATTCTCAGCGCCTGTGGCAGGACCACGTGCCACAGCGACTCCAGTTTGCTCATGCCCAGAGAGCGCGCGGCCTGCTCCTGGCCGCGCGGCAGCGCGAGGATCGAGCTGTTGACGATCTCGGTGACGTAGCTCCCGGTGTACAGAGACAGGGTCACCACCGCGGCGGTGAAGGAATCGAACTCGAGCAGCGGGATGCCGAATTGCGGAAACACGTAGTAGAAGACGTACAGCTGCACCAGGAACGGCGAGCCGCGAAACACGTGAATGTACAGGCCGATACCGCCGGTGACGCCCGCCAGGCGCAGGCTGCGCAGCGTGCCGAACAGGCCGCCGATGAGCGACCCCGCCACCAGGCCGATAATCGAGATCTTGAAGGTCTCCCACAAGCCCAGGAGCAGAAAAGGCGCGACCGACTGGATAACCTGCAGCTCTTCTTGAAACATGGACGCTTCCTCAAACGGGGCGGTAGATGCCGCCCTTCAGGCGGCTCTGCACACGGGTCGAAACCACCAGCATGCCGGCATAAATGATCAGGTAGCACACCGCGGTAGTGAGCAGACCCTCGTTCGGCGCGACATTCTCGTACATGACGAACAGGCCGGCCCCCATGAGCTCGAACACGGCGATGATGCTGAGCAGCGAGGTGTCCTTGATCAGAACGGCGGTCTGACCGAGCAGCGCCGGCGTCACGTTGGCGATTGCCTGCGGCAGGATGACGAGCCGCATGCGCTGGAACGGCCGCAGGGCCAGCGCCCTGGCCGCCTCGCGCTGGCCCTTGTCCACCGACTCGATGCCGGCGCGGATGATCTCCGCCATGTAGGGGGTGGTGTGGAGCGTCAGGGCAATGACCCCGGACACCGCCTCGGTCAGGATCGACGTCCCGCCCACCAGCCGGGGCAGGCCGTAGTAGACGAGATAGATCTGCACCAGCAGCGGCGTCGCCCGGATGAACTGGATGTAGGCTGCCGCCGGGCGCCACAGAATACCCGGACGCGCCATGCGCATTCCGGCAAGCAACGTGCCGAGAATCAGCGACAGGACCAGGCAAACGGCACTGATCCAGAGCGTCGTCCAGATTCCGGCTCCGAATGCGTCCAGGGAATTCAGGACGATCCGGTAGTTGAAGATGCTGGCGATGTACTCCATCCGCACTCCACGGACGAGCACCGGGAGCCCCCGCGGCGGGCGGGGCGCTCCCGGGCCGTCAGACGATGGTGTCGATCAGTGGTCCGCTTCCCAGTCGGTGGTGTGCCACCAGTACTCGAGAAGATCCTCGAGCTGGCCGCTGTGGCGAATGAAGCGGATGTAGTTGTCGAGGAACATCAGCAGGTGGACGGAGTCGGGCCGGGTGGCGAAGCTCAGCGGCTCCTGGCGCAGCGTGCCATCCAGCACCCGGAAGCTCGGAAACTCCTTGAGAAAGCCCTTGATGGTGCCGGAATCGCTGATCCCGGCGTCGATGCGCCCGGCGCTGAGCGCCTGGGCCGTCCCCGCGGTGCCGCCCTTGTATTCCTTGAGGTCGGCCTCGGGAATCCGCTTGCGGGCCGCTTCGGAATAGGTGCTCGCCTGGGTGGCGCCGATGGTGATTTCAGCGTCGTTCAGGTCTTCCCAGTGCTGGTAGGGCTTGTCCTCGGTGGTGAATGCGATAATGTCTGTGAAGAAGATCGGCTCGGTAAACAACAGGCGCGTCGCCCGCTTCGGCGTCGGAGTCATATCCGCGGCGATCAGATCGGCCTTGTCGGACAGCAGCGAGGGGATCAGGCCCTGCCAGTCGTAGTCCTGCAGGACGAGCTCAACGCCCATATCCTCCGCCATCATACGGACGATCTCGACCGCCAGGCCGGTGCGCTCGCCGTGCTTGTCCACGAAGCTCACCGGCGGGCCCTGGGTCTGGATCGCGACCCGCAGCTCACCGCGGTTCATGATGTCTTCCATCGTGGTCGCATGCGCCCCGGTCATACCGGAAAGCAGCAGACCGGCGGCCAGAACAGGAAGTGAAAGAAATTTCTTCAGCCTAGACATAGTTGCCTCCAGAGTTTCCCGGTCAAAGTATCTGCCGAAGGAACGTCCGGGTCCGCTCGTTCTTCGGCCGGTTAAAGAAGCTGGCCGGATCGCCCTCTTCCACAACGGCCCCGCCGTCCATGAAGAGCATCCAGTCGGCAGCCTCCTGCGCGAAGCCCATCTCGTGGGTGACGACCATCATGGTCATGCCTTCTTCCGCCAGCTGCCGCATGAGCGCCAGCACGTCACCCACCATCTCGGGGTCGAGTGAAGAAGTCGCCTCGTCGAACAGCATCACCTGCGGATTCATGGCCAGCGACCGGGCGATGGCGACCCGCTGCTGCTGCCCGCCGGACAGCTCGCCGGGACGGGCCCCGGCCTTTTCCGGCAGCCCCACTTTTTCGAGCAGATCCCGGGCCACGCGTTCCGCCTCTTCGCGGCTGCGCTTCCGGACCACGCGCTGCGCCAGGATGATATTGTCAAGCACTGTCCGGTGCGGGAACAGGTTGAAATCCTGGAACACCATACCGACTTCGGCGCGCAGCGCGTTCATGTCTGTACCCCGCGCACCCACCTCGACGCCGTTCACCTCGATCCGGCCGGCGTCAATCGTCTCGAGGCCGTTGACGGTTTTCAGGAGAGTACTTTTGCCCGAGCCGCTGGGACCGATCACCACCACCACCTCGCCGGGGTGGACAACAACCGATACATCACTCAGGGCCGTGATCATGTCACCGCCTTTGGGCGCACCGAATGTCTTGGTGACGTGCTCTACCGTGACAACCGGCGCTTCGTCGTGCCCGGCTCGAGCGAGCCCATTGCTGTTCATTTCGCCGTGCCACTTTGCAGGGGGCAATCAGGATAAACCACTTGTCTCGACGTTGAAAGGCCCGGCCCGTGAGTCGTCGAACGAGTATTCTGCAGCGCGTCCCTGCGTCCCGGGCAACCCGGCGCAATGGTTTAAATACCGGAGCTGTTGCATGGCTATCAGGCCTGCATCACACGCCGGCCGCGTCGTCTGCCCGGGTTGTCGCGC
>JBEPXV010000177.1:0-5283 GCA_041641695.1 Gammaproteobacteria bacterium
TCCACCAGGGTCTTTGACCGCTCACGATTCACCGCGATGACCTCGCGCCAGCCCGGCTGCTCGTCAATGGCGATGCCGGCCTTGTCGAAGTGATAGCGCGCGTGCTCCTTGAGCTCCTCGACCGGGGTCGTCTTCATGTGCTCGTAGTTGACCCACAGCAGCTTGTCCGGATCGAACACCGCCGGGTTCCTGTGCACGGCATCGATGTCGAACAGCTCAACGAGCTGCTCCACGCTGAACAGCTCTTCGTCGCCGTGCGACCAGCCCAACCGGGCCAGGTAATTCAGCACCGCGTGGGGCAGGAATCCCTGCTCCCGGTATTCCATGACGCTCACCGCGCCGTGGCGTTTCGACATCCGCTTGCCGTCCGGGCCCAGGATCATGGGCACGTGGGCATAGACCGGCAGCGGCGCGCCCATGGCCTTGATGATGTTGATTTGCCGCGGGGTGTTATTGATGTGATCGTCGCCCCTTATTACGTGGGTGATCTCCATGTCGACATCATCCACCACCACCGTCAGGTTGTAGGTGGGTGATCCGTCCGACCGGGCGATGATGAGATCGTCCAGCTCGTCATTGCTGATCACGATGCGGCCGCGGATCACGTCGTCGATCACCACGCTGCCTTCCCGCGGGTTTTTGAACCGGATTACCGGATTCACTCCGGGCTCCGGCCCGGTGCGTTCCCGGCAGCGTCCGTCATAGCGCGGTTTTATGCCCTTGGCGCGCTGCGCATCACGCATCGCTTCCAGCTCTTCCTTGCTGCAGTAGCAGCGGTAAGCCTGGTCCTCCTCGAGAAGCTTCTCGATGACCTCGACGTAGCGCTCGGTGCGGCGGGTCTGATAGTACGGACCTTCGTCGTAATCCAGATTCAGCCACTCCAGGCTGTCGAAGATCGCCTGGACCGACTCCTCCGTGGACCGCTCGCGGTCGGTGTCCTCGATGCGCATGACCATGCGGCCGCCATGCCTGCGCGTGAACAGCCAGTTGAACAGCGCGGTGCGGGCGCCGCCGATGTGCAGGTAACCCGTCGGACTGGGGGGAAAGCGGGTCCGGATGCTCATGAGCCGCCGGTATGCTGATCGGCGTAGCGCTGCGCCCGGGCATACAGGGCAGCCAGCATGGCGTGCAGGCCGTTGCTGCGGGTGGGGCTGAGGTGCTCGTCGAAGCCGATCTCGCCGATGAACCCGGGGGTCGAGTCCAGTATGTCCCGCGGGCGCCTGTCGCCGTACACCTTCATCAGCACCGCGATCAGGCCGGAGACGATGGCCGCGTCGCTGATGCCCCGGAACTGCATGCGCCCGTTGTCCAGCTCGGTATGAAACCAGACCTGGGACTGGCAGCCGCGTATCTTGTTCTCATCGGTGCGCCACTCCTCGGGGAACTCCGGCAGCTCCTTGCCCAGATCGATCAGGTACTCGTACCGACCCATCCAGTCATCGAACAGGGCGAATTCATCGATGATCTCGCTTTGTGCCTGTTGCACTTCATTCGTCATAAGTCGTTCAACCGCGTTTTCGCCAGCGTGTGCCATCAGGACCGTCCTCGATGTCGATTCCCATATCGTACAGCTGATCCCTCAGTGCGTCCGCGCGGGCGAAATCCTTCTCCCGGCGCGCCGCGCTGCGCTCGGCCACCAGCGCCTCGATCCTGTCAGCGTCCAGGTCGCCGACATCGCCCGCGAACCATTCTTCCGGGTCCTGCTGCAGCAGGCCCAGCAGGCCGCCCGCCGCGAGCAGGGCCGCCTTCAATCGCCTCCGTTCGGCGGCGTCCCGTGAGGCGTTGGCCGCGTGGGCCAGCGCCGACAGCTCCGCCAAGGCCCTGGGCGTATTGAGGTCGTTGCGCATCTCCCGGAGAAACGGCGACATCAGCTCCTCGAAGCCCTCGCCGGCGGCCGGCACGTCCTGCAGATCGCGCAGCGCCTGGTACAAGCCGTCCAGCCGGCGCCGGGCCTGGTCCAGGCCCTCGTCGGTCCAGTCCAGCGGCGCCCGGTAATGCGCGCTGATCAGGGCCAACCGCACGGCTTCGCCGGGCGCCGCGTCGAGCAGATCCTTGACCAGCAGCACGTTACCCAGTGATTTGGACATCTTTTCCCGGTCGACATTCACGAAACCGTTGTGGACCCAGTAGCGGCAGAACAGCTCGCCGTCGTGGGCGCAGGTGCTCTGGGCATTCTCGTTCTCGTGGTGCGGGAATATGAGGTCGCTGCCACCGCCGTGGATATCGATGGTCCGGCCGAGATAGGTCTCGATCATGGCGGAGCACTCGATATGCCAGCCCGGACGGCCGTAGCCCCAGGGGCTGTCCCATCCTGGCAGTTCCCCTGTGGACGGTTTCCACAGCACGAAGTCGGCGGGGTCTTTCTTGTAGGGCGCGACATCGACCCGGGCGCCCGCGACCATCTCCTTGCGGTCGCGGTTGGACAACTCTCCATAGCGCTCGTAGGCCGGCACGTTGAAAAGGACGTGGCCCTCGGCCTCGTAGGCCGCGCCCTGCTCCACCAACCGCTGGATCATTTCGATGATCTGCGGGATGGTCTCGGTCACCCGCGGCTCGATGTCGGGGGGCAGCACGCCCAGCGCCTCGAGGTCAGCGTGGTAGGCGCGGGTGAACCTGTCGGTGATGTCGGATATCGGCACACCGGACTCCTCGGCCGCCTTGTTGATCTTGTCGTCGATGTCCGTGATGTTGCGCGCGTACACCACGTTCTCGTACTCGTGGCGGAGCAGCCGCACCAGTACGTCGAACACCACCGCGGGCCTGGCATTGCCGATATGGGCATAGCTGTAGACCGTGGGCCCGCAGACGTACATGGTCACGCGCCGGGGATCTCCCGGTGTGAAGCGCTCGTTGCGACGAGTGAGGGTGTTGTATAGATACACGATAGGAAAGAGGGGGCGCTTCACTGTAGTGAGGCGCCCCCTTTGCAGCATATGTTGGATCTAGAACTTCGCGCGATACGATGCCAGGAACGTCAGGTCGGTGCCGGCGTCCGTGATGTGATTGCGGTCCTGGCGCAGCATGACATACGTACCGATCGACGCCCGACGGCCCAGCGGATGCAGGTAATAGGACTCCAGTGCGTACTCCCTGCCGCCGGGCTCCAGGGTGATGCGCTCGGAATCCTTGTAGATATTACCCTCGAAATCCCGGGCATACGGAACGTTTAGATCCACCTCGCCGTCGGCGACGCGCAGCGGTTGGGAGAATGCCACGCCCAACTGGTCCCCGGGATCGATGACCTCATCGGCCACCACGCCGACGCCGAACCAGTCGCTGCGCAGCGAGGAGAAATTCTGAAGCATGCTGATTTCGGTCTGGTCCACTTCGCTGCGGGCAACGCCGTAGTTGCCGATAAGATGCGTCTGCTCCCCGAGACGCATAGATCCGGAGATGCTGGCCGCCAGCGTTTCGGTATTATCGACACTGAATGCCCCGTTGGACGCACCGCCGAACAGGCTGCCGTCTTCCTGCAGACGGCCGACCTGCAGGCTGACCTCGCCGCGGTCGTCAAAGCGATAGCTGCCTTCCAGCACCGCCGCGACGCTTTCGCGGCCGTGCTCCCGGTTCTCGTCGGTGTTCACCAGGCCGAAATCCAGCCCCAGGCCGTCACGCGTCCGGTAACCAAAGCTCACGCTGTCGGCGACCGAGCCGAAGCTCAGCAGCGGCACGGCGAACGACTGGCCCGACAGGAAATGCGCCCCGCTGCCCGGCGACCCACCCTGCACACCTTCCATCACGCCGAAGTTCCACGACGGATCGCGGTTCTTGTCCACCTGATAATGAAACCCGTTGGCGTAGTCGCCGGACAGGGACAGCGCCCAATGCATGTCGGTGTCCTGGAACGCCGGGTCGTCGTCGAACGCGAATTGCTTGCCGGGATCCACAACGTCGAGGTCGGAAGTCACGTAGGCCGCCTCGAGAGTGTGAGTGTCGTCCAGCTTCATGCGGGTCTGGTCGTGGCGCTGCTCCAGGGAGCCGAAGAACCGCGACAGCGAGCTGCGCTCGTCGTCAATGCGGGCGAGCTCGCTCAGATCGACATGAAACGGCCGTCCGAAGGAATCCAGGATCAGGGTTTTCTCCAGCTCCTCGTCGTTGTCGATCAACAGCGCGGCGCCCGCCGCGGCCCCCACCACAAGGGCCGCCACGCCCAGCCCGGCTCCGCCGCCGCTGCCGCCCACGCTGGACGGCCCGGCCGGATTATTGATCACCTGCTCGGCGTTGGCGATGAACCCGTTGCCCAGGCGCGGGTCGCCCGTGTCCCGGGCGGTGGCGAATATCACCTGGGCCAGTTCCTCGCTGCTGAGAAACGGCGCGGCCCTCAGAACGGCGGCGGCAATGCCCGACAGGCGCGCGGCCGAGAACGAGGTGCCGTGGAAATTGTTGAACTCCGTGTACCCCCGCACCCCGACGCAGCGCTCAGCGGTGACTCCGCAGGCATTGGCGATCGACATAAAACCGCCCGCGCCATCGGTCCCGGTAACGATCACCACGCCCGGCAGGCCGTTGGCGGCCACCGCGGCCGTGTCGGGATTGTCCCGTCCGTCGTTGCCGGTGCGGATGGCGATGAACTTGCCGGCCGCGGAAGCATCGGCAAATGCCGGCGACGGCGTATCGATTGGCGGGCCGCTGAAGGAAATGACTCGCACGGCCGGATTGGACGCCGCCCTCACCAGTGCCGCGTCCCTGGCCGCCCGCGAGTCGAATCCGGTCACGTACTGGTGCTGGGGTATCCCGGGGGCTTCCTGGTTGATGATCTGCGACACAGTCGTGCCATGGCTGTTATCCGATATGTCGGAGGTATCCGTCGTTCCGTTCAGAAAATTGAACCCTTCGACGATATTGATGCCGACGGCGTTGGTACCCGTATCCAGCACCGCCACGCCGGGGTCTTCGCCGTCCTGGGCCCTGGCCACATTCGTCCAGGCCAACGCGGCAATTATGAAGATAGTACTGAGTCTATTGAGCACAACCAGGTTCCTCCGAAGGGCCATGGGTAGGTTTCGAAATTTAAGTCGATTCTTATTTAATGCCGGGCAGCGCGGGCAAGGGCGCATATTATGCACTGCCACGGCGAACGCTGCATACCGCTGCGGACCCGAAGCCGGGCGCTTCCTCCAGATGCGCACCGGTGCCGGCTTTCGGTCGTGTGCCCCGGGCACGGGGGCACTCCCGAACGGGTCGGCGAGCGGGGCGGCCGCGCGGCGGCGTCCGGGTCAGCTGACGGCGGCACTGCATCAATGGTTCGGGTGCTCCCTCTGGGTTGGGATCCGTCCCCCGGCG
>JBEPXV010000178.1:0-5277 GCA_041641695.1 Gammaproteobacteria bacterium
CGCGGCTTCGGTTGCCGCGTGTCCGGCAACTCATTCCGTTCCTCGTGGTCCGCGCTGGCGTCGGCACCGGGAGTCTTGATATGTATGTCCCGTTGAGGGTACGGGATGGTGATGCCGGCCTCGCGGAATGCCTCAGTGATGGCGTAGCGTAGCTCGCTGCCGATTAGCAGCATGTAGTCCGCCTGGCGGATAAAGAACCGCAGCTCGAACTCCAGGGAGCTGTCGCCGAAGTTCCGGAACACCACTACCGGCGCCGGCATCCGGGACACGTCATCATTCTCCCGGGCGCAGCGCAGCAGCACCTCGCGCACCTGCCGGGGATCGGCATCATAGGAGACCCCCACGGCCACGATCACCCGGGCCACCGTGCTGGTGTGGGTCCAGTTCATCACCTCGGAGGACACCAGCTGGCTGTTCGGCACGATGACCTCGGCATTGTCGAAGGTCTGGAGCTCGGTGGACACCACGTTGATCTTCTTGACATAGCCCTCGTGCTGCCCCACCACGATCCAGTCCCCGGCCTTGATGGGCCGCTGCATCAGCAGTATCAGGCCCGATATGAAGTTGCTGACCACGTGCTGCAGCCCGAAGCCGATACCCACCGACAACGCGCCGAGCACAATCGCCAACTGGCTCAGCTCCAGGCCCAGGCTCGATATGGCGATGAGTATGGCGATGACGATGCCGGTGTATCCGACACCCGTGGTCAGGGCATCGCGCACCCCCACGTCCGGCACGGTCTGGGCCAGCACCCGGTTGGCCAGGAAGCTCTGGAACAGCCGCACGGCCACGAACAATACGATGAATATACCCAGCGCGATGCCGATATCGACGAGGGACAGCGTGTAGTCGCCGATGCTCACGCCATAGAAAAGCTTGCCCGCTGTGTTGAGGATATCGGCGCCCTGAACGCCCCAGATCAGCAACAGTAGCACCAGGACCGCCACTGACAGCGCGATATCCACCAGCAGCAGAACCCAGAACAGCAGGCGCGCGGCGCCGCTGCTGGTATAGCCCAGCTTGTCCCGAAGCAGCGAGCCGACGTCCGATTCCCGGCCCACGGCCTGGCTGCAGGTGGCCGCGATGAAAGCCCTGATCAGCAGGGCCAGCCCCACCAGCAGCAGGCTCCATACGATGCGCTGGGTGAGGAACAGGCCGAGGTTGACGAAGCCGATCAAAGCCGCCGCCACGGCCGCCCACAAACCCAGCCTGGCGGCCATGAAGAACACCCGTACGAGCTTGCTGGGCGGGACCGTGTCGCTCCGGCCGTCCTCGTCGACGTCGATGAACTGCCAGTTGCGGCCGCGCAGGATATTGACCATGGCCAGCGAGATGATCACGGTCACTGCCGCCCCGAAAAACGTGTGCAGCGAATCGCGCATCACGTCCACCACCAGCATCTCGCTGAATCCGCGGCGGTCCTCCAGCTCGATGAGCGGAATGCTCACCAGGTTCACCACCACCATGATGATCGCGAACGTGCGGATCCCGTGATACAGGCCGACGGCCGACTCGTTGGTAAAGCGGCTCACCCGCCAGTTCGGATAACTGGGCGACAGGGCCGCCGCCGACAGTCCGGTCACCACGAAGTACTGGCACAGTGCGATCATCACGATCCACACCATGAAGGTCAGGTTCTCGGTAAGCGCCGCGCTCTTGACCAGCACCACGTACAGCCCGGCAATGCTCACCACCGGCAGGACCACATTACCCGTGCCGACCGCCAGCATCACCCGGAAGCGCCGCGTGAAGGAAGGACTCTCGTCGCGGTAGTCGGGGCCGTAGCGACGCAGCACCCAGTTGCGGGTCGTCACCGCCACACCAATCACCACCACCAGCAGCACCAGCCACCACGTCAGGGTCGCGACGCGCTTGCGGTCGAACTCGACATTGGTCCGCCATTCGGCGAGCCGCTCCTGGAACTCGTTCCATTGATTCGGCATCTCGGCGAATGCGCCGGTGATCGTTCCGGGCGCCAGGGGTGTTTCACTCCACTGGCCTAGCAACCTGGCCAGGTTCCCGAACTCTTCGCGCGCCAGGCGATTGCGCAGCGCATCGACGCGCGCCAGCACGACATTGGCCGCCTTGATCGACCCCTTGTGCTCCGCGATCGCCGTCTCGAGCCGCTGTCTCTCCGAGGCGATGCGCTCCGTCTCGGGGGGATCCGACTCCCCGGGCTTCGGCCCCAGCGCATCCAGCAGGCGCGACTGCTCCTCCGCCCGCCGCGCCGCGCCGGCGCGGACACGCAGGGCGCTGTCGGCAACGAAGTCGAGCTGCCGGCGCATCGCGTCGATCTCCTCCCGGTTGGGTGAACCACCCTCGAGGCCTGACTCGATGATCTCCAGCGAACGCTCGAGGTTGTCGATCAGATCGTCGGCGACCTCCCCGTCATCGGAAGGCGACGCCGCCTCGGAAGACTCGGCAGCGCCGGAAGGCTCGGTGGCGCCGGAAGGCTCGGTGGCGCCGACAGGCGCCTCGTCGCTGGTCTGGCTCCCTGCCGGGCCCGCAGCGAGAAACAGGACGGCACAGAGCAGCACACGACGAAGCAGGGGCAATGGTTTCACGCGGGCGAGCCTCGGGGATGGCTGTTGTATCATCGCGGGGCGGTCACGCGACGATCAAGGCATCGTCGCGGGCTGTGGATAAGTTTGTTGATAACCCTGGGGGCCAGGGGCCGAAAAGCCGCCACGGACCGGTACCGGACACTTCCGGACCTCATCGTCGAGGTCGATTTTTCCATGTTTTTCAAAATGTTACGCAATATTCTTACAAGTCACAATAATTTAATGATTGTAACTGCCTGGTTCCATAAGAGGTTTTACCCTTTGTGTACAACTTTCCAGCAAATTCGCTGCAGAAGGAACACGCTTTTCCCCGCAGGAAGATGTCCGCCATCACTCCACCGCGGCCGTGTATCGTGACCCTGGCCCGTCCCGCTCATCTGCTCAGGCGCCTGGGCGCCGTATGCTACGACTTCCTGCTGCTGGTAGCCGTCCTGTTCACCGCCGGCCTGCCACTGCCCCTGATTCCCGAAGCCGTCCGCGTCGGTCCCTGGGGCCGCTACGCCATATTGCTCTACATGGTGCTGGTGAGCTTCCTGTTCTTCGGCTGGTTCTGGACCCACGGCGGTCAGACCCTGGGCATGCGCGCCTGGCGCATTCGTGTGGTCAGCGACTCCGGCGCCGGGTTGACCTGGCGCCAGGCCGGGCGGCGATTCACATGGGCCGCGGTGTCCTGGGCTGCCGCCGGCACCGGATTCCTGTGGAGCCTCATCGACCCGCAGGGGCGGACATGGCACGATCGATTATCCGGTACCCGCCTGGTACGCACTTCACTGGCGTCGCAGGAGGATCGCCCCGATACCGAGGAACAACAGGGTCGGTAACACCGCACCCAGCATTGGCGGGATATCAAAAACCAGCACGACATAGCCAAAACCCTCATTGAGAGCGAAGTACGCCAAGCCCAGCATGATGCCGAAGAACAGGTTGCGGCCAAACCCGCCGGTGCGCACCTGCGAAAACACGAACGGAATCGCCAGGATCACCATCACTGCCGTCGCCACCGGCGTCATGACCTTGTTCCAGAACGCCAGCTCGTAGGAGCTGGTGTCCTGGTTGTTCTCCTGCAGGTGGCCGATGTACCGGTCGAGCTGCCACGCCGACAGCTGGTCCGGGCTGATGAGGAACACCGACAGGATCTCCGGCGTGACGTCCGTGGTCCAGTACGCGGCGCTGACTTCCTTGGATTCGGCGCCGGTGCGGTCCTCGCTGATCAGCGTCTGCTCGATGCCCGCCAGCCGCCAGCGCTGATTCTGGTACTCCCCTTCGTCCGCGTAAACCAGCGATCTCAGCCTCCCGGCGTCGTCGAACTCGAATATCCGCACGTTCAGCAGCGACAGGTCCGGGAGCACCTCTCCCACGTTGACGTAGGTCATGCGGTCCCGCATCCAGAGCCCGAAATCCGTCTGCTGGCTGATGTCCTGCTGCAGGGCCTCGGCCCGCCCCCGCTGCGCCGTGGTCTCGCTCCAGGGCGTGACCAGCTCCCCGATCAGCATCGCCGCGACGGCCAGCACCGCGCCAATCTTGAGAATCGATCCGATCAGGCGCGCGATGGACACCCCCGCGGCGCGTATCACCACCAGCTCGGAATCCACGGCCATCGAGGACAGGCCGAGAATCGAGCCAAGCAGCGCCGACATGGGAAACACCTCGTAGACGATTCGCGGCACGGACAGAGCCGTGAACTCGATCGCATCCAGGGCGCCGTAGCTGCCCGTCCCGAGATCGCCTATCTGCTCGATGAAGGTGATGAACATGAACAGGCCGACCAGCACACCCAGAACCACCGCGGTCTGGTAAAGAACGATGCGCGCGATGTAACGATCCAGGATCCGCATCAGCGATCAGGACCTGCGCAGGCGAAGCCTGGGCAGCCCCAGCCTTGGCAGCCGCACCAGCGGCAGGTTGCGGGCGCGCCGGTAGAACAGGGTCAACCCGAGCAGCAGGAACCCCAGGTGTATCCACCAGAGGCCCACATCCCCGCTCAGGCGGCCCTTGCTGATCATCGCCGTGCCGAAGCCGAGCAGGTTCGTGTACAGGAAGTAGATCAGGAATGCCATGATCATGCCCGGCAGCCTGCTCTGCCTGGGTGGAACGAAGCTGAAGGTCAACGCGAACAGGCCCAGAATCGGGACCACCATTACCTTCGAGATGCGCCAGTGCCATTCGCTCACCAGCGCGGGGTGCGAATCGGTGGCGACGACGGTGGTGGGCCGGGCCTTGACCGGGCCCATGGTCGACGTGGGCTCCCGCGGCTCGATGCGCAGCGCGTAGGTTTCGAAATCGACGATGCGGTAATCCGGCTCGCCGGGCTGCCCCTCGTAGCGGGTGCCGTTGGTCAGCACCAGGAACTTGTCGCCGGTCAGTTCGTCGGTGCGCTGAAAGGCGTACTTGCTCACTACCACGCCTTCCTTGCCGAAGGAGGATTTGTAGACAAACACCTCTTCGTAGCGATCCGCCTGCTTGTCGTAGCTCTCGACGAAATACACGCCCTGGCCGCGCCGGGTTTCCATGAACACGCCGGGTATCACCCCGCTGATCTCGTCGCGGTTGCGATACTCCTTCTCCAGGTTCCAGCCCATCATGTTTGCCTTGGGAGTCAGGTAGAACGAGAAGGCCGCGACAATCGACCCCATGATCAGCACCAGAACCAGGAGCGGCTTGAGGAAATTGAACAGGCTCACGCCGCAGGCGGACAACACCGCCATCTCGTTGT
>JBEPXV010000179.1:0-5263 GCA_041641695.1 Gammaproteobacteria bacterium
ACGTCGCCGACGCGCAGGGCGACAATGCCGTCCGGTTCGTGAGCTCGAACGTTGCGGCCATCACCGGGCACCCGGCGGACGCATTCGTGAACGACCCGGCATTCGGCCGGCGGCACGTGCACCCCGATGATCTGGCGGCATTTGAGACGGCACTCGAGACGGTAAAGGAGTCGGGTCACGCCAGCCGCGAGTACCGGCTGCGTTCCGCGCAGGGCCGGTACCTGTGGTTCCGGGACGAATTGCAACTCGCCGACGGCGGCCGGGAATTCGTGGGCAGCATGATCAACGTCACTGAGCGCGTCGCCGCCGAGGCGGAGCGGCAGCGGCTCGATCAGCTCGTCCAGGACGCCATCGAAAGCCTGCCGAGCGGCTTTGCGGTATACGATGCGCAGGGCCGGTTAACGCTCTGCAACACGGCGTTCGCCCGGCTTTACGGCCGGGACCGGAGGTCGATGCTGGATACCGACCTGGAACACAACGTCCAGGACGTGTGCCAGAGGCTGCGCCGCTTCGACGGCGAGTTGGTCGCCTGCACCGATGCGGACGCGCGCTGGATGCTGACGCGCCTGAAGGATTTCCGGAAAGGACCGGTGGAAATGGAACTGGACGACGGGCACTGGATGCTTGCCGCCCACAGTCCCACCAGCGACGGCGGGTCGGTGGTGGTTCGCACCGATATCACCCGCCAGAAAGCCGCCGAGCTGGCCCTGCGGGACAGCGAGGAACAGTTTCGCCGCATTGTCGAAAATCACCCGCTGCCGGTATTGCTGTTCGACATGGAGACCGGAGACGTTCTGTACGAGAGTCCCGCGGTGGCAAGGCTGCTGCGCCGTGACGCGGTGGCCGGCGAGTCCTATTCGGCGATGCAGTACATCCCCGACCCCGAGGAGCGCCGGCGGTTCGTGCACCTGATACGCGCCGAGGGCGAGGTGCGCGACTTCGATATCGGCGCCCGGCTGCACGACGGCGCCAAGGGCTGGGTGTCCATCACCGCGCGCCTGATCTCCTACCGGGACAGGGATACGGTCATCGCGAGTCTCGTGGACCTGACGGCGCGAAAATCCGCCGAGGAGGCGCTGGCCGCCAGCGAATCGCGCTACCGGACATTGTTCGAGAATGCGCCCGTTTGCATCCATGAGATCGATCTGGACGGTCGGATCACGTCCATGAATCCACGCAGCATGCAGATTGCCGGCGCGCCCAGTATCGGCGCGGTGATCGGGCGGCACTATATCGACCTGGTTCACCCGTGCGACAAGGACCACGTGGCCGAACGCCTGCAGGCGGCAATGTCCGGCGAGCGGGTCGAGATGGAGTTCCGCGGCTTCGGCGACAAGGGGCACTATTTCTCGACCAAGATCCCGCTGCGCAATGACAAGGGCAAGGTCGAGAAGCTCATCGGCGTGGTCATAGACATCACCGAGCGCAAGCAGCAGGAGATCGCGCTGCGGCAGGCCCAGGAAACGCTCGAGGACGCCGTCGAGTCGCTGCCCGACGGATTCGCTCTGTGGGATTCCGAGGACCGCCTGATCAGCTGCAACACCCGTTTCAAGGAGTACAACCGGATGAGCGCCGACGTGCTGAAGCCCGGCGTGTCGTGGTGGGATTTCATGCGTACCGCCGGGGAGCGCGGGCAGTATCCGGAAGTGACCGGGGACATCGACGACTGGGTTCGCCGGCTGCGCCGGGAGCTGGACGCGGAGGGCCAGACACGGGAGTTTCACGACGCCGACGGGCGCTGGTTCCGGGTCCTTGCCAGGCATACGCGCCAGGGCGGGCTCGTCGGCGTGCGCGTCGACGTGACCCGCTACAAGCAGATGGAGGACGTGCTGCGCGACAGCGAAGCACTGGTCCGGCAGGTGCTCGAGGCCTGCCCGGTGCCCATCCTGATGACACGCCTGGATGGTGAGATTCTTTACGAGAGCCCGGCGGGCCGGGCTTTGTTCGACCGCCGCCCCACCGCGAAGCCCGATTTCAGCCTGCGCGCCTGGGGAAGCCTGGAGGACCGCGAAGCCTACCTGGCCAGGCTGCGGGAGCGCGGTGAGGTGGATGAGTACGAGGCGTTGCTGCGCCGGTCGGACGGCAGCCTGTTCCCGGGCGCGATTTCCGCGCGGCTGATTCGCTTCCGGAGCGAGGATGTCATCGTTTCGAGCACCCGCGACCTCACCGAGCGGCGCGCCGTTGAGGAGGAGATGCGGCGGCAGCGCGATGCGCTGTATCAGAGCGAAAAGCTCAGCGCCATGGGCCAGCTACTGGCGAGCGTGGCGCACGAGCTCAACAACCCGTTGTCCGTGGTGGTCGGCCAGGCACTGCTTCTCCAGGAAACAGTGGATGAACCGCACATCGTGGAGCGGGCCGGAAAGATCGGCAAGGCCGCCGACCGCTGCTCGCGCATCGTGAAGACCTTTCTAGCCATGGCGCGGCAGCAGCCCACCGAGATGACATCCGTGGGGCTCAATGAGGTCGTGGACACGGCCCTGGAGGTGACCGGCTACGCCCTGCGCTCCCATGACATCGATGTGGTGGTGGAGCTGGCGAACGAGCTGCCGCCGGTATGGGCGGACGCCGACCAGCTCAACCAGGTGCTCACGAACCTGCTGGTCAATGCCCAGCAGGCCCTGGCGGGCCGCTCCGGACCACGCCGGGTGAAAGTCAGGACGGCTTACGAGGCCGAGACCAAGCAGCTGGTCCTCGAGGTCAGCGACAACGGGCCGGGAATGTCACCGGACGTGAAAATGCGCATCTTCGAGCCGTTTTTCACCACCAAGGACAAGGGCAGCGGCACCGGCATCGGGCTCGCCGTCTCGCATCGCATCCTCGCCACCCATGGCGGCACGATCAGCTGCGACAGCACACCGGGCCGGGGCACGACGTTCACCATCCGGCTCCCGGCAAACCCGCCGGAGGGCGGCAAGCTCGAGACGCCAAGGTCACGAACGGACAAGCCGGAGCGGCTGCAGGTCCTGGTGGTCGACGACGAGCCGGACGTCGCGGATGTCATCGCCGAGCTGCTGCGCACCGACGGCCATTGCGTCGAGGTCGTGGATTCCGGTCAATCGGCACTGGAACGGGTAGCGGAGACGGAATTCGACCTCATCGTCAGCGACATTCGTATGCCGGGCCTGGACGGCCCCGCGCTTTACGGCAAGTTGACCGAAACCTGTCCGGCGCTGGCCAGCCGGGTCGTCTTCATCACGGGCGACTCGCTGAGCCCCAAGGCCCGGCAGTTCCTTGAAGCCACCGACTGCCCGCGTCTGGAGAAACCGGTGACCCTGGAGGAGCTGCGGGAGATGGTCGCGCGGACGATGCGCGGCGACGCCTGACCCGGGTTCGCGGAACGAAGTCCCAGCAGCCCGGGGTTCCATACCGCTTTGTCAATCAACGCGGTTGTATCCACTTGGGAAAGAACGAGTACGGGTCCACGGCCGGGGTCTCGAATTCCACGCCCTGTCGGCGCAGCAAGTCCTGGAATGTGCCGTCCCGCCAGGCGTCGAGCACTTCCGTGCAGCCGCCTATGAACCGGCCGCCGATGAAGATCTGGGGAATGGTGTTTATGCCGGTATGCGACCGCAGGGCGGCCCGCACGCGCCCGCCCAGGTCGTCGTGCTGGTAGGCAACGGCATCGAGATCCACGGAGCGGTACGGCACCTTGCAGCGGCTGAACAGCTTGCGGATCGACCAGGAAAACTCGCACCACTCCAGCGCGAACATCACTACAGGTTGATCCGGGTCCTGGATGGCCTGCTCGAAGATTGCGGCAGCCTCGACGTCCACCTCCGGCTGGGCTTCCCGTGCAGCCGGGGCCGCCGCCCCGGTGTCAAAGCGGGCCCCGGGGGTCGACCGGGAGATCTCCAGCTCCTCATCGTTCATGTCGTTGTTTATGTCCTCGAACAGCGGCGTGCTCAGGTATCGCTCGCCGGTGTCCGGGAGCATGCACACCACCACCGAGCCTTGCGGCGCGGTCCGGCAGAGCTCAAGGGCTCCGGCGAATGTGGCCCCGCCGGTGATGCCGGTGAAGATACCCTCCCGGCGCGCCAGCTCCCGCGAGCAGCGCAGCGCGTTGCTGCCGGCAACGGGGACCACCTGATCGATGAGACGGTCCGCGGCCGCGTCTTCGACCAGGCCGGAGATGAAATCCGGCGACCACCCCTGCATCAGGTGGGGCCGGAACGCGGGGTGACTGCCGAGAGGGGAGCCGGCGCCGTCGCGGGGCTGCGCGGCGCCGCTGCCGAGCAGCGGTGAGTTGTCGGGCTCGCACACGACCACGCGGGTCCCGGGCCGTTCCTGTTTGAGAACCCGGGCGACGCCCTTAAGGGTGCCGCCGGTTCCGAACCCCGTCACCCAGTAGTCCAGTCTTTCGCCGTCGAAGTCGTTCAGGATCTCCCGGGCGGTGGTCCGGGAGTGAATGTCGGCGTTCGCTTCGTTCTCGAACTGGCGGCACAGGAACCAGCCGTGGGTTTCGGCCAGCTCCGCGGCCTTGGCCAGCATGCCGCTGCCTTTGAGGGCCGCCGGCGTCAGAATCACCCGGGCGCCGAGAAAACGCATCAGGCGCCGGCGCTCGATGCTGAAGTTCTCGGCCATGACCACGACCAGTGGGTAGCCTTTCTGCGCGCAGACCATCGCCAGGCCGATGCCGGTATTGCCGCTGGTGGCCTCGACGACGGTCTGGCCCGGGCGCAGCGCGCCGCTGCGCTCGGCATGCTCGATGACCCCCAGCGCCAGGCGGTCCTTGACCGAGCCCATGGGGTTGAAGGCCTCGAGCTTGACATAGAGATCGACGTGGGCGGGCGCCAGCTTGTTGATACGCACGGTCGGGGTGCCGCCGATAGTCTCGAGGATGTTATTGTGGCGTTCACCGAGGGCGGCCCTGGATGGAGGGGCCTGGTAACCAGCGGTTTGTAACAGCGCGTAATTCGAGTCGTATCCAGCCATGGTTGTCGTCCGGGGTGTCTTTGAAAGTTAACCCCAACGATACGCATGGAATGTATCGATGGAATTTCGTCACCAACTGCTAGAGTTGCTGTTTTGTAACCGTAATGTTGGGTATTTCGTATCGCGAAACCTTCGAACCGGCAGTACGGCGACACTGTATGCCATTAGGTAGTAATATTTGACTTCCGCATATGTAACCCAGGGAACACATTTCGTTTCTGGAGACTGCCGCCGGACAAACAGATAAGGCCCGACGCAGTCAGCCGCTCGCCGTGGTAAAAGAAGGAAGCACCGTGTTGACACGGTCGGAACCGCCCACTGACAGATAATT
>JBEPXV010000180.1:0-5254 GCA_041641695.1 Gammaproteobacteria bacterium
CATGCCTCGTAGGCAACCGGGTCGTTGGCATATTCGTTGCCCGGCGCGCCGCGGGCCAGGGTGACGACGAAGCGGGGCGCGGTTTTCAGGTCGAACGAGAAAACCGATCCAAACGTCCCGGCTTGCCCGGAAAGCCATGACACCACGGCGTCATGGTGCTCGACGGGCGGGCGGCCTGCAGCGCAGCGGGCCAGCCGGTGTGCAAAGCGCAGATTCATGGCCTCGAGCCGGCCGAGGAGATCGATGGCCTGTCCCCGTGATACCTGGAAGTACTCGTTGTCCGGCGCGGCGGCCCGGCGGTCGAAGGCGATGCACAGGCTCGTCGCCAGGCGGGCGGCAACCAGGTCGAACAGGACCGACAGCTCGTCGTCTGTGAGGGGAAAAATGCCCGTGTAGCCGCGGATCACGGCGCGCGCCGCGCCCGACAGGTCGGCGCAATCCATCAAGGCATAGGCGAGGGTCACGGCCAGCTCGTTGACCCGCCGGGCGAACACGGCGTCGTTGAAATCGATCAGGCCGATATGAATGTCGTCGCCGCTGCCGTCCACCAGTATGTTGTCGTCATTGGCATCGTGGTGAACCACGGCGGCGGGCAGGGAGTCCAGCACGGGCTCCACGCAGCGTTGCCATCGATCGAACGCCCGTTCGACCAACGCCCTTTCAGCCGGTGGCTCGATGTGCCCGTCCAGACCGCGGCAGGCCGCGGCGTTGTCGAGATTCCAGAGAAAGTCGTCGCGATGGGCGCCGGGATGTCCGAAACCCTGCATGGCTTTCGACAGTCTTCCCACGAACCGGCCCACAGCCTCCAGCGTCTCCGGCGACCGCGGGCCGTCGCGCAGCGCCCGGCCGGACACGAACGTGAATACCCTGAGAGTCCAGGGCCGTCCGTTGATGGTGGTGTCGATCGCTTCGTCGCCGTTGTGCGCGGCGACCGGTCGCGGTACGCGTATACCGGGATCTGTACGATGGATATGCCAGAGCAGGGCGCTCTGGAACGCATGGGCCTGCCGGTCGACCGGGTCCGGCGACAGCTTGGCGATGTGGGCCGCCCCATTGCCGTCGACCCGGAACGTGAGGTCGCTTTCCCCGGGTTGCCGGTGCAGGACGCCGTCGATGCCGAAGGCGTCGCGCAGCACGCGGCGGACATCGTCGTCGGCGGGTGGCGTATCGCTGTTCATCGATGCGGGGTCAAGGTTCATGGCTGGGCGGCCGGGCGGAAGCTGTGAACTGGTCGGTTTGGCGAACCGCGAAGTTTGTAAGCTTTCTCAGGGAAATTCAAACCGGCGGTCGATCCCGGGGCGAATGCAATTGACCCCCCATGGAGGCGGCAATACACTTCCAGTCCTTGCCCCATACTAAGGAACGAGTCTTTCCCAAGGAGATCCCGGTTTTGAAAAAGACATTGTTGACCATCGTCGCGGCGCTCCTGATTGCAGCAGCCGTCGGCGCGGGGCACTGGTATCTGAACATGCGTCCGGATACCGCCGCCGCGCCCGCTGCGGGCGGTCCGCCGAGCGTCCCGGTGGAGGCCGCCAGGGTACGGACCACCGTGGTCAGCCACGAGGTCAGCGCCGTCGGCACCCTGCGCTCCAACGAGTCCGTCATGATCCGTCCCGAGATCGCCGGGCGGATCGCGTCCATCAACTTTAATGAAGGCGAGCCGGTCGAGGCGGGGCAGGTGCTGGTCAGTCTCGACGACTCGACCCACCAGGCCGAGCAGGCGGACGCGCGAGCGGCGCTGAAGCTGGCCGAGAGCAACTTCCGCCGGCTCGATGAGCTGTTCGGCAAAGGCTCGATAACGGCGCGCGAGCGGGACGAGGCCCTGGCGCGTCTCGAAAGCGCCCGCGCCACGCTCGAGCTGTCCCAGGCGCGGCTCGACAAGACCGATGTGAATGCGCCGTTCCCGGGCATGCTGGGGCTGCGGCGGGTGAGCCCCGGTGATTACGTTACCCCCGGCCAGGACCTGGTCAACCTGGAGGATATCGATCCGATCAAGGTCGATTTCCGGATTCCGGAGCGCTACTTGTCCAGCCTGTCCACCGGCCAGCTCATCCGGGTCCGGGTCGATGCGTTTCCCGGCCGGGTGTTCGACGGCGAGGTCTACGCCATCGACCCGCAGATCGACCCGGGCGGACGCAGCATCGCGGTCCGCGCCTATATTGCAAATCCCGACCTGGTTCTGAGGCCGGGGCTGTTCGCGCGCGTCCGGCTGGTCGTCGCCGAGCGGCCCGATGCCATGGTGGTACCGGAACAGGCCATCGTGCCGCGCGGCGAACAGCGCTACGTGTTCCGGGTGGTGGACGGCAAGGCGGCGCTCACGGAGGTGACCATCGGTCAGCGCCAGGGCGGCGACGTGGAGATCGTTTCCGGGCTGAGCGAGGAAGACACGGTCGTCACCGCCGGCCAGCTCAAGTTGCGGGACGGCGCGCCGGTTGCGGTACTGGGGGAAGAGCAGGCGCCGGCCGGTGAACCGGCGCAGCAGGGCGGCAACGCGTGAAGCTTTCCGATACCTGCATTCGCCGGCCGGTCTTCGCCACGGTGCTGAGCCTGGTGGTGGTGCTGCTGGGCATCGTGTCCTACGACCGCCTGACGGTGCGCGAGTATCCGAACATCGACCCGCCGGTGGTCAACGTGGAGACCACGTACTCCGGTGCCAGCGCCGAGATCATTGAGACCCAGGTCACCCAGGTCCTGGAGGATTCACTGGCCGGGGTCGAAGGCATCGATTTCATTACCTCCATCAGCCGCCAGGAGCAGAGCCAGATCACGGTCACGTTCGATCTCGACCGCGATCCGGACGGCGCCGCCGCGGACGTGCGCGACCGCGTCAGCCGGGTGCGGGGCCGGCTCCCGGACGAGATCGAGGAGCCGATCATCCAGAAAGTCGAGGCCGACGCCCAGCCGATCATCTATCTCGCGTTCTCCAGCGACAGGCACTCGCCCCTGAACATCACCGACTACGCGGACCGCTACGTCAAGGATCAATTGCAGACCCTGACGGGCGTCGCCGAAGTGCGCATCTTCGGCGAGCGGCGCTACTCCATGCGGATCTGGCTGGACCCGGAGAAAATGGCCGCCTACGAAGTTACGGTGCAGGATGTCGAGCAGGCACTGCGCAGCCAGAACGTGGAAGTGCCGTCCGGACGCATCGAGAGCGACAAGCGTGAGTTCACGGTGCTGTCACAAACCGACCTGAGCACGCCGGAACAGTTCAACGACCTGATCATCCGCCAGTCCGAGGGGTATTTCGTCCGCCTGGCGGATGTCGGCGCCGCGCAGATCGCGGCGCGCGACGAGCGCCGGGTGGCGCGCTACAAGGGCGCCAATGCCATCGCCATGGGGGTCGTCAAGCAGGCCACCGCCAACCCCCTGGATGTGTCCCAGGCGGTGCGCGACGCGCTGCCGCGGGTCATCGATTCCCTGCCGGAAGGCATGCAGGTGGACGTCGCCCATGACAAGTCGGTGTTCATCGAAGAGTCCATCAAGAATGTATGGACGACCATCGTCGAGGCCATCGTTCTGGTTACGCTGATCATTTTCCTGTTCCTGCGGTCCCTGCGCACCACACTGATTCCGTTCATTACCATTCCGGTGGCGTTGATCGGCGCGTTCGCGCTGATGTTTGCGCTGGACTTCACCATCAACACCCTTACCCTGCTGGCCCTGGTGATGGCCATCGGCCTGGTGGTGGATGACGCTATTGTCATGCTGGAGAACATTTACCGGCACGTCGAGGACGGCGTGCCGCCCATGCAGGCGGCGTTCCGTGGCAGCCGGGAGATCGGCTTCGCGGTCGTCGCCATGACCCTGACCCTGGCCGCGGTGTACGTACCCATCGGATTTATGACCGGCTCCACCGGCAAGCTCTTCACCGAGTTCGCATGGGTGTTGGCCGGTGCAGTGCTGGTTTCCGGCTTCGTAGCGCTGACCCTGTCGCCGATGCTGTGCTCCCGTTGGATCAAGCCTCAGCCCGAGCATGGAGTGGTTTACCGCACCATAGAGCGGGGTCTCGTCGCTCTCACCGCGGGTTATCGCCGCGTGCTGCACGCCTCGCTGGCCGCACGGCCGCTGGTGATCGTCATCGGTCTCGGAGTGGCGGCGACGAGCTTCATTCTCTACCAGTCTCTCAACGAAGAGCTCGCGCCCTACGAAGACCAGGGCACGATCGTGGTGCCGATCATCGCGCCGGAGGGCGCCACCATCGATTACACCACCGAGTACGCGCTGCAGATCGAGAAGATCGCCGCCGGTATCCCGGAGGTGCCGCGCTACTTCGTGGTGGCGGGCTTCCCGACGGTGTCCCAGGGGATCTCGTTCATAAAGCTGGTCCCGTGGGACGAGCGCGAGCGTACCCAGCAGCAGGTGGCTGCCGAGATGAGTCCCAGGCTGTTCGGCATCCCGGGTGTGCTGGCTTTCGCGGTCAACCCGCCGCCGCTCGGCCAGAGCGTGCGCGCCAAGCCGGTGGAATTCGTCCTGCAGACGTCGCTGCCTTACGAAGAGCTGAAGGCCATGAGCGAGCGGCTCATCGAGCGCGCCTCGGAGAATCCGAACCTGCAGAACCTGGAGTCGGACCTGAAGCTCAACAAGCCCCAGCTCCGGGTCGAAGTCGACCGCGACAAGGTCGCCGATCTCGGCGTCGGCGTAGAGACCCTGGGCCGGACGCTGGAGTCCATGCTCGGAGGGCGCCAGGTGACCCGCTTCAAGCGCGAGGGCGAGCAGTACGACGTGGTGGTCCAGGTGGCGGACATCGACCGCACCACCTCGGAAGACCTGCGGCGCCTGTACGTACGCGGCGAGGACGGCAGGATGGTGCAGTTGTCGAACCTGGTTACAGTGACCGAGACCGTGGCGCCCAAGGAGCTCAACCACTTCAATCAGCTGCGTTCGGCGACCATCTCCGCCAGCCTGGCGCCGGGCTATACGCTGGGCCAGGCGCTCGCCTACATGGACGACCTGGCGGACGAAGTGCTGCCGGGGTCGGCGCAGACCGACTACGCCGGCCAGTCGCGGGAGTTCAAGACATCCAGCGCCGGCATCTACGTGACCTTCCTGCTGGCGCTGGCATTCATCTATCTCGTGTTGGCGGCGCAGTTCGAGAGCTGGCGCAACCCACTGATCATCATGCTTACTGTGCCGCTGTCCATCCCGGGCGCACTGGCGGCGCTTTACCTGTCCGGCGGCACGCTCAACATCTACAGCCAGGTGGGCCTGGTGACCCTGATCGGCCTGATCACCAAGCACGGCATCCTGATCG
>JBEPXV010000181.1:0-5236 GCA_041641695.1 Gammaproteobacteria bacterium
CTGGTTCATCTGGGCGACATCTATTACGAGGAAGGCGACTTCGAGCGCGCCGCGGAGCATCTCAATGGCGCGGACATCCCGACCTACGCCGCTATCGGCAACCACGATTTCCACCTGGGGTGGCAGGCGTTGTATCCGACGTTTCACCAGGTGGTGGGGCCGAGCAACTCGGTGTTCACCCTCGGCGGGGTCGAATTCGTCAACATCGACACCGCAGCGGACTACATACCCGCCAATCGCGGCCGACGGGCGCGAATCATCGACAATCTGAAACCGATCGGGCCGGGCGCCGGGATCCGGGATCGCGTCGCGTTCACTCACACGCCGTTCCAGGACCCCGACCCGGAGCGCGGCCACGCCGTCAGCCGGGAGGCGGAGGCGCGCTGGCTGCGCGAGCGCTTCCTCGCCAGCGGCACACGAACCCTTCTTGCGGGGCATATCCACATCAAGGCCGAGCACGACGACGGGGGGCTTTACACCTACATCAGCGGTCAGGGGCTGGGACACGCCGATCTGATCGGCCCCCGGCCCTACCGGCAATACGCGCAGATCCTGCTCGGCGACGTGGCGCCGGGCGAACCGGTCCGCTACCAGTGGCAGCCGCTCGAGATGCCATTCGAGGCGCACTGCAGCGCGCGCAATCTCGACATGTTGGATGGCATGGAACGCCCGGACGTGAAAGCCAGGCTCATGGAGGCATGCGGCAAGGGGTGATCCCCGGCGGGCGTTCCGCGCCGCACCTAGTGATGCTCGATGCCGAGCTCCCTGAGCTTGCGGGTCAGGGTGTTGCGGCCCCATCCCAGCCGGCGGGCGGCCTCCTGCTTGTGGCCGTCGGTGTGCTGCAGCGCCGTGGTGAGCAGAGTGCGCTCGAACTCATCACCGAGCTTGCGCAGGATATCGCGGTCCCCGAGATTCAGGTGCTGCTCCACGGTGTGCTTGAGGTGTCGGGTCCAGTCGGGCCCGGTGTCCGCCGGCTCGTCCCGGCGCAGCTCGACCGGTAAATCGTCGCGGGCGACATACTGGGCCGGCGCCATGACCGTAATCCAGCGGCACACGTTCTCGAGCTGGCGGACGTTGCCCGGCCAGTGATAGGCGCGGAACACCGCGGCGGCCTCAGCCGTGAGCAGCTTGGGCTCGACCTGCAGCTCCCGGGCGCTGCTGGCCAGAAAGTGCTCGGCCAGCAGCGGAATGTCTTCACGCCGGTCCCGCAGGGGCGGCAGGACCAGGCGTATGACATTCAGCCGGTGGAACAGGTCCTCGCGAAAGCGTCCTTCGGCGACGTTGCGCTCCAGGTCCTGGTGGGTGGCCGCGATGATGCGCACGTCCACTTCGATCTCGCGGTGCCCGCCGACCCGGTAGAACCGGTGGTCCGACAGCACGCGCAGCAGGCGTGTCTGCAGATGCGGCGGCATGTCGCCGATCTCGTCCAGGAACAGCGTGCCGTGGTGGGCCTGCTCGAAGCGGCCGATGCGGCGTTCGTGGGCGCCGGTGAATGCGCCCTTCTCGTGGCCGAACAGCTCGGACTCCAGCAGCTCCGCGGGAACCGCGGCGGTGTTGATGGTGATCAGGGGCTGGTCGGCGCGGGTGCTGTGGGTGTGCAGGGCGCGGGCCACCAGCTCCTTGCCGGTGCCCGACTCGCCGCAGATCAGCACGTTCACCCGCGAGCGCGCCAGCCTGCCAATGGCGCGGTAAACCTCCTGCATGGCGGGGGCCTCGCCGATCAGGGTTGACGGCGCCCCGGAGTCATCGCGCGCAGCGGGCTCTTCGCCGGGACGTTCCGCCACGGCGCGCTCCACCAGCCGCACGGCTTCGGGCAGATCGAAGGGCTTGGGCAGGTATTCGAAGGCCCCGCCCCGGAATGAATCCACGGCGCTTTCCAGGTCCGTGTGCGCGGTGGTGACGATCACCGGCAGCTCGGCGAATTCCCGCCGGATCTGATCGAGCAGGTCCAGGCCGTCGATGCCGGGCATGCGGATGTCGGTAATGACGGCGGCCGGCGGCCCCTGCCGCAGCAGCTGCATTACACCGTCACCAGACTCGAAGGTGCGGGTTGCGTACCCGGCCTTGGACAGGGCCCGGTCCAGCACCCAGCGAATCGATTCATCGTCGTCGATGATCCAGATTGTCTGTGTCATGCGTCTTTGTCCCTCGACCAGGGGAGCAGCAGGGAAAAGCGGGTTTGCCCGGGCCGCGACTCGAGCTCGATGGCGCCGCCGTGCCGGTGCACCACATCCTGGGCGATGGACAGGCCCAGGCCGTTGCCTTCCGGGCGAGTGGTAATCATCGGGTAGAAGATCTGGTCCTGAATGGCCTCGTCGATGCCGGGGCCGTTGTCCTCGATGTCCACCGTCAGCACGTGCTGGTGCCATTGCCTGCCGATGTAGCGCGGGCTGACGACGCGCGTCCGCAGCCGGATCTCGCCGTGTCCCTGCAGCGCCTCGACGGCATTGCGGACGATGTTCAGCACCACCTGGATCAGCTGCTCCCGGTCGCCGCGGATGGGCGGCAGGCTGGGGTCGTAATCCCGGGTGACCGTCAGCCCTTCGCGGACTTCCGCCTGCACCAGCTTGCGCACGTGCTCCAGCACCTCATGGACGTTGAGAGGCCGGGCGTCGATAGGCCGGTACGAGCCCATGATGCGGTCCACCAGGTTCCGCAGGCGGTCCGCCTCGTGGATGATGATGCGGGTGTACTCGCGCAGCTCGCGGTCCTGGAGCTCGTCGTCCAGGAGCTGCGCGGCACCGCGCAGCCCGCCCAGGGGGTTCTTGATCTCATGCGCCATGCCGCGCAGCATTTCCCGGCCCGCCGTGTGGCGGGCGGCGCGCTGCTCCTCCCGGGCCCGGGAAAGGAACCGGTCGGCGCGGGTCAGCTCGAGCAGCAGGGAAACCGGCCCCGCTGCGCCGCGCAGGGGCGTAACGGTCAGGTCCACGGGCACGGTCCGGTGCGGTGCAATCACTACCGGCAGCTCATAGGCACTGACGGTATGTTCCTTTTCGAGGGCCTGGCGGGCGCACTCGGCGACGGCGTCGCCGTCCAGGTACAGATCGGACAGGGCCCGGCCCCGGGCATGCCGGGCGCTGATCTCGAACAGTGCCTCGGCGGCCGGGTTCATTTCCCGGACCCGCAGCGCGTCGTCACAGCCCAGCAGGGCGGTGTGAATATGGTCGACGTAGTTGCGCGGGGGCTCGACAGTCATGTCCGATCGTGGTTTCAGGCGCTTCAATGGACGGGTCCGGCCCACTGGGGCCGTGTGGCATCGGGGCGGCCTTCTCCGATGGGTCGCGCCTCATCACTGTTTGCTGCCATTGTCGCACTAAATTGGTGCATTGGTGGGCGTCCGGCCCACGCCCCCGTGAACAGGGGCGCGCGCCGGCCGGCCGCGACTAGACGCTGTAGTACAGGTCGAACTCCAGCGGGTGGGTGGTCATGCGCATGGCGGTGACCTCCTCGTACTTGAGCCGGATGTAGGCGTCGATGGTGTCGTCGTTGAACACCCCGCCGGCCTTCAGGAACTCGCGGTCCTTGTCCAGGGCGTCCAGGGCGACGTCGAGGCTGTGGGCCACGGTAGGCACTTTCGCCTCTTCCTCGGGCGGCAGGTCGTACAGGTCCTTGTCCAGGGATTCGCCGGGATGGATCTTGTTCATGATCCCGTCCAGGCCGGCCATCACCATGGACACGAAGGTGAAGTACGGGTTGCCGGTGGAGTCCGGGAAGCGCACTTCGATGCGCCGGCCCTTCGGGTTGGCCACGTAGGGGATCCGGCAGGACGCGGAGCGGTTGCGGGCCGAGTAGGCCAGCAGCACCGGCGCCTCGAAGCCGGGCACCAGGCGCTTGTAGCTGTTGGTGGAGGCGTTGGAGAAGGCGTTGATCGCGCGGGCGTGCTTGAAGATGCCGCCGATGTAGTACAGCGCGGTTTCACTCAGTCCCCCGTACTCGTCCCCCGCGAACAGGTTCTTGCCGTCCTTGGACAACGACTGGTGGACGTGCATGCCGCTGCCGTTGTCGCCCACCACAGGCTTGGGCATGAAGGTGGCGGTCTTGCCGTGCTGGTGCGCCACGTTGTGCACGCAATACTTGTAGATCTGCAGCTCGTCCGCCTTCCTGACCAGGGTATTGAACAGGGTGCCGATCTCGTTCTGGCCGGCGGTGGCCACCTCGTGGTGGTGCACCTCGGTCATGACGCCCATCTCTTCCAGCGCCAGGCACATGGCTGATCTCAGGTCCTGGAAGGAGTCGACCGGCGGCACCGGGAAGTAGCCGCCCTTGACGGCCGGCCGGTGGCCCAGGTTGCGCTCGTCGTAGAGAGTGCCGGTGTTCCAGCTCGCCTCCATGGAGTCGATTTCGTAGAAGGCGCCCTTGATGTCGATCTCCCAGCGCACGTCGTCGAAGACGAAGAACTCGGGCTCGGGACCGAAATAGGCCGTGTCGGCGATGCCGGTGGATTTCATGTACGCCTCGGCACGCTTGGCGATGGAGCGCGGGTCGCGCTCGTAGCCCTGCATGCTGGACGGCTCGATAACGTCGCAGCGCACCAGGAGCGTCTTCTCCAGCATGAACGGATCCACGACCGCCGACTCGCTGTCGGGCATCAGGATCATGTCGGATTCGTTGATACCCTTCCAGCCGGAGATCGAGGAGCCGTCGAACATCTTGCCCTCCTCGAAGGTGGACTCATCGATGGCATGCGCCGGCATGGATACGTGCTGCTCCTTCCCCCGGGTGTCGGTGAAGCGTAGGTCGACGAATTTGATGTCTTCGTCTTTGATCATGGTCAGAACGTTGGCCCCGGACATATTGCTTTTCCTCTCTTGAACAATTCGTTGAACGTGTAATCAGTTGCTGAATTCGGCCGCGCGACGCTCGCCGGGTCGATCGGTCTACCGGAGCGATCGTTGCCCCTGGGTCGCGCCGTCAAGCCGGGAATTCGTATCGCGCTAGGACGCACTGTTTCGAAGCACGAACCGTGCCAGGTGGTGCGCCGCGTGATGACGCGGCTCAAACAGGCGGGAATCGATCTATAATGCTTCATTATAGTGCATCCAACAAATGAATGCACTATCTTTGTGCAAACTCAGTCGCCGACCCGGATGCGAATGAGAATGTCCGGTGGGCTCTCTTCCGCGGCGACGACCGTGTGCCCGTGAACGCGGCACCAGGCGGGAATATCCTGCAGCGCGCCGGGATCCGTCGCGACCACCTCGAATTCATCGCCGGGCTGCAGTCCCTTGATGAAGTC
>JBEPXV010000182.1:0-5232 GCA_041641695.1 Gammaproteobacteria bacterium
CCCAACACCAACACCGTCGACATCGTCCTCGCCAAGGACGCCCAGATCGTGACCGGCAGCGACATGGCCCAGTTCTTCGGCGCCAAGCTGGCATCCCTCGGCGGCGACGCGTCGGCCTCCAAGCTGGTGCGCTTCGGCGCCTCCCACCAGGTCGGCGGCGTGTCCATCGCAACCGTGCCCGCGGTCCATACCAACGGCGTGAGCCCCGCGTTCATCGAAGGCGAGCTGGGCGAGCTCCTCAAGGAAACCGGGCTGCAGATCTCGGCGGGCCCCCCGACCGGCTACGTGCTGACCTTCTCGAACGGGCTTTCCATCTACCTGTCCGGCGATACCGGCATCACCGCGGAGCAGGAAGCCGTGGTCCGGCGTCACTACAATGCCAGGCTGGCAGTAATGAACATCGGCGATACCTACACCACTGGGCCCAAGGAAGCGGCTTTCGTCGTCAATGACCTGGTGCAGCCGGCATCGGTCATCGCCTCCCACGCCAACGAACCCGCCACCCGGGACGGCGAAGTGATACCGGGAACCCGAACCGAAACTTTCATCAATGCCACCGACGTGCCGGTGCACCTGCCGCTGAGCGGCCGGACCATGGAATTCGATAAAGACGGCACGTGCGTCGCGGGCTGCTGACGCCCGGCGCGGCACACGGTTGACCCGGCCCCTGCGCGTCCGGTGACTCACCGCAGATCATCCGGACGCCGGAGGCCGACACCGGCGACCGTGTCGCTACCGGTCCGAGAGCAGCGCCATGACCCGGGACGGGTCGAGGGGACGCCCGGTCTCGTAGCCCTGGGCCATGTCGCAGTCCATCTCCGTCAGCAGGCGGACAATCCCGGGCGTCGCCGCGCCCTCCGCGATAACCAGCACATCCAGGTCCGCGGCCATTTCCAGCACTCGTCTCATCACCAACTGGTGCCGCCGGTCCTCGACCAGAGGCCGGATAAAGTCCTGATCAATCTTTACGCTGTGCGGCTCCAGGCGCGTCAGGTATTCCAGGCTGGCGTACCCGGTTCCGAAGTCGTCCACCGATATCCGGAAGCCTGCGTCCTTGGCGGCCCGGACCCAGCGGCAGAGCTGCTCGATATCCACCATTATGGATTCGGTGAGCTCGAGCACGATGTCACCGGCCCGTCCCCCCGCCTCCGCGCAGATGTCCCGGATACGGTCCAGAAATTGCGAATCGACCGTGTGCCTCGGGGACACGTTCACGGACACGAATAATCCGGGCGGCGCCGCAGCGCGAAATGCCGTGAAATCGGTCACCGCGGTCCTGAATACGTACAGACTCAGCGGAATGATCAGATCGGTCTCTTCGGCCAGCGCGACCAGCCTTTCGGGCTGGATGGTCCCCTCTGTCGGATGGTCCCATCTCACCAGCGCCTCGAAGCCGCTCACCGAGTGGCTTCGAAGACACCGGATCGGTTGATAAACAACCTTGATCTCGCCATTGTCCAACGCGCTCCGGAGCTCGTTCTCGAAGCGGATCTTATCAATGCCCCCGGCCTCCGCCCCTGACGCGTCGCGATCCACGATCGACTTTCCCCGCTCCCCGCCCAGCCCGGACCGGTAGCGCGACAACAGCACACTCAACAGGCCACGAACGATAGGGTCTGAGCTCTGAATGCGCTGCTGGATCTGCTCAGGCGTCACCACCGTAAGGAGACAGTCCTCCTTTACCTTCGCGGTGGCGGTTCGGCAGAACCGATCAATGACCGCCATCTCACCGAGGATATCGCCGGGACCCAGCTCACCCAATACCTGCGTATCGTCGTCGCGCTGTACTGAAATCTCGATCCGGCCATGCTCGATCAAATATGCGCAATCGGCCTCGTCGCCCTCCTGGAAGATACACTCGCCCGTGGGCCTGCTTATCTGATATGAGTTGGTGGACATCGTCCCGCGTCGCTCCCCTGTCGACAATTCGCGAAATATCGGCCTCGCGCACAATCTGGCTGTAACCTTCCTGTCGCATCCGGAATTCATCCAGTGCGTATGATCAACTAGTCGTGTCCGGGGATCAAGGTTACCTGGCGAAATGGTGGCAACACGAAAGCGAATCGAGGCACAGGATCCGTGTTGTAGCTAAGGTAAGCGAACCAACGTGATCTGCCCCGGCTAAGTCAAGACACCGCTGGTGAAAAGGCAGGTTCCAGAACAGGCCAAGGACCTCGGCATCACCAAGGAGGATGTCGTCAACAACATGATACTGGGCGAGACGGTAGACAAGGAATACACCACGATCGAGAATGTCGCGCATACGGCGTGGTTTATCGCCACCTTCCCCGGCAATGCGCTAACCGGGAGAGCATCATCGCGGTCAACCACGGCTGGCGGATAGACTGAGGCATGCGCAACGCCAGCATCGCTTCACCCGTCAGGGGCACATCGACACTGTGGGACGTCTGGTCCGTCACATTGAAGTTCCCGATGTCATACTAGCCCGCGCCGGATAAGCCATAAAAAAACAGGCCCACGAGGGGCCTGTTTTTTTATGGCGCGCCCGGAAGGATTCGAACCTCCGACCGCCTGGTTCGTAGCCAGGTACTCTATCCAACTGAGCTACGGGCGCGTGTGTCAGATATCAGATACCAGACTTCAGATGCCAGGTATCTCTGGCGCTTGAGGTTAACAAGCTTCAGTTCCTGCTGCCACGGCACGTTCGGCCCCGTTCGCCGAACAGCCATCGTCTGAAATCTGATTTCTGATCACCGAATTGGCGGAGAGAGAGGGATTCGAACCCTCGATGGGGCTTTTAACCCCATACTCCCTTAGCAGGGGAGCGCCTTCAGCCACTCGGCCATCTCTCCGGGAATCTTCCGGTCGGCGACCTAGTTTTCCTCGGGCTCCGCGACGTTGCCGGTCGTGGAATCCTTCATCCGTTCCTCTTGCTTGATCCGCTCGTAGATCTCTTCCCGATGTACCGGGATCTCTTTCGGGGCATTTATGCCGATTCTCACCTGATTACCTTTGATTCCCAGGACCGTTACCTGGACCTCATCTCCGATATTCAGGGTTTCGCCTATGCGGCGGGTCAAAATAAGCATCTGTGAAAATCTCCATTCCAATTAACCATCGTAGTAGTCCCGGGGCCAAATCCCGGACCGTGGAGTATACATGACACGTCAAACGTGCACAGCGGTTCTCGGTACGCCAGAACGCCTAGATCGATTGATCCAGCGCAAAAGCCTTGTGCAGCGCCCGGACGGCCAGCTCGGTGTATTTATCGTCCACAACGACCGAAATCTTGATCTCGGATGTCGCAATCATCTGAATATTTATCCCTTCCTCGGACAGGCATTTGAACATCCGGCTGGCAACCCCCGCGTGAGAACGCATGCCGACACCCACCACCGAGATCTTGGCAATGTTGTCGTCGGCATCGACGCGCTGGGCGCCCATTTCCCCGGCAATACCGTCCAGCAGCTCCCTGGCCTGGCGGTAGTCGTTCCGGTGAACCGTGAAGGTCAGATTGGCCATCCCGTCCTCGCCCACGTTCTGCAGAATCACGTCCACGTTAATGTGGGCATCGGAAATCGGTCCAAGGACCCGGTACGCGATACCGGGCTCGTCCGGTATGCCCCGTATGCTGAGCTTCGCCTCGTCCTTGTTGTATGTGATCCCTGAAATCAGCGGTTGTTCCACGGAATGTTCCTCGTAGGTGATCAGAGTGCCCGGCCCCGGCTCGAACGACGACAAAACCCGCAGCGGGACCTTGTACTTGCCGGCGAACTCCACGGCCCGGGTCTGCAGCACTTTACTCCCCAGGCTGGCCAGCTCGAGCATCTCCTCGAAAGTAATCCGCTCCAGGCGACGTGCATCCGGCACCACCCGCGGGTCCGCCGTGTACACGCCGTCCACGTCCGTGTAGATGCGGCATTCGTCGGCCTGCAGGGCCGCGGCCATGGCGACGGCCGTGGTGTCCGATCCACCGCGGCCGAGGGTCGTGATATTGGCTGCCTCATCGACGCCCTGGAATCCCGCCACCACGACGACACGGCCTTCCTCCAGATCCCGGCGCACGGTGGCGTCGTCGATTTCAACGATCCGCGCTTTGCCGTACACGGCGTCCGTCCGTATGCGCACCTGCCCGCCGGTATAGGAGCGCGCATCGCAGCCGCGCCGCGCCAGTGCCATGGCCAGCAGGGCGATGGTCACCTGCTCGCCGGTGGCCAGCAGCACGTCCATTTCACGGGCGGGCGGCTGCGGGTTGACCTGGCGGGCGAGCTCGGTCAGGCGATTGGTCTCACCGCTCATGGCGGACACCACGATCACCAGGCGGTCGCCGGCCCGCCGCGACTGTGCGACGCGCTCGGCGACCGCGTTGATCCGTTCCAGGTTGCCGACCGACGTGCCGCCGTACTTTTCAACGATCAGGGCCATGAGTCGACGTCAGTTCCGCGGGCAGGAATGCTTTCCCGGGCTACCGTGAATCGGATGGAAGTGGTGGCGCAAGCGTGTTCCTTCATACGTTGTCAAAGATCGATAAAGACCAGCCACCGGGCACCCGGTCACTCAGTGCAGGTGCTCGCCCAGCCAGGCCTCGGTTTCGGCCAGGGCCCGGTCCAGGGACTCGGCGTCCGGGACGCCGCCTTCAGCCATGTCCGGCCGGCCGCCGCCGCGGCCGTTGCCGACTGATGCCAGGTGCCTCACCAGCTCGCCGGCATTCACGTCGCCGCTCAGGGACTTGCTGACACCGGCGACGATCTTGAACTTGCCCTCGCTGGCGCTGCCCAGCACTACCACAGCGCGGCCGAGCTTGTCGCGATACTGGTCGATCGTCCGCCGCAGGGCCTTGGCGTCCGCGCCGTCCAGGCGCGATGCCAGTACCTTGATGCCGTTGACGTCGCGCACCTGGTCCATCAGGTCCGAGCCGGCGCCGGAGGCAAGACGGCTCTGGAGTGTCTCCTTCTCCCTTTCCAGCTGCTTGACCCGGTCGAGCGCCTGGCGGGTACGCGCGGGCACCTCTTCGCGGTGAGCGCGCAGCAGCGCCGCCGCTTCATCCAGGTAACCGAGCTGTCGGCGCACGTATTCGAGCGCTCCGCGGCCGGTGAAAGCGTCGATGCGGCGGACACCGGCGGCGATACCGGTTTCCTGCGAGATCTTGAACAGGCCGATATCGCCCGTTCTCCGGACATGCGTGCCGCCGCACAGCTCCAGGGAGAACTCACCCATCCGGATGGTCCGGACCTGCTGGTCGTATTTCTCGCCGAACAATGCCTCGGCGCC
>JBEPXV010000183.1:0-5228 GCA_041641695.1 Gammaproteobacteria bacterium
AGCAGGTAGGCCGGATGGTAGGTCACCACCAGGGGAATCCCCGACGCCGCGTGCTCGAACACTTCGCCCCGCAGCTTGCCGATCGGCCGGGTGGTGTTCAACAGCGACTGGGCGGCGAAGCGCCCCATGGCGATCAGCAGCCTGGGCCGCACCAGATCGATCTGCCGCAGCAGGTAGGCGCCGCACTGCTGTACCTCCTCGCCGTGGGGGTCCCGATTGTTCGGCGGGCGGCACTTCAGGACGTTGGCGATGTAAACCTGCTGGCGCTCAAGGCCCACGGTCGCCAGCATGGCGTCCAGCAGCTTGCCCGCGCGGCCGACGAACGGCTCGCCCCGCCGGTCCTCCTCGGCGCCCGGCGCCTCGCCGACCAGCATCCATTCCGCCTCCCGGCTGCCGACGCCGAACACGGTCTGGGTCCGGGTGCGGTGCAGCTCGCAGCGGGTACAGGCCGCCACCGTCTCCTGCAGCGCATCCCAGTCAAGGCGAGCGATATCCTCGTCCGTCGAGGCCTCGCGCGGCACGGCCGGTTGTGGTGGCGGCGGGCTCGATACGGGCGCCTCCTCGCGGGAGGACACGAGCGCAGCGGTGTCACCGGACCCAGCGCCGCGCAGCCGCCACTGCACGATCCCCATCGCTTTCAGGTAATCCGCGTGTAGATCCGCCATACGCCAAGTTTACACGCCCGGAATATGTCCTGCGACACGCCCGGAGAAGCGACACCCGCCCAACGCGTACGCCTTCCCGGCCCGAATCAGCAACAGCCAATCACCAGTCATATCGCCTGACTGCGCTGCGGATGCTCCCGATACGCGTGCGCCTCGGAGGTCAGCTTGTTCAGCGCCATGATGTAGGCCTTGGCCGCGGCAATCACGATATCCGTGTCGGCGCCGAGGCCGTTGCAGATCCGGCCGCCCTTCTCGAGGCGCACGGTCACCTCGCCCTGGGCGTCGGTGCCGCTGGTGATGCTGCTGACCTGAAACAGCTTCAGCTCGGCTTCGCTCTGGATGATCGAGTCGATGGCCTTGAACGTCGCATCCACCGCCCCGTCGCCCTCGGCCCGGGCGGTGCGCTCGACACCGTCCACCGTCAATACGATGTTCGCCACAGGGGTCTCGCCGGTCTGGGAGCAGACCTGCATGCTGGTCAGCTTGATGCGCTCGTACGCCTGCTGGATTTCCTCTTCGGTGATCAGGGCCTGGAGGTCCTCGTCGAAGATCTCGTGCTTCTTGTCCGCCAGGTCCTTGAAGCGCGCGAACGCCGAGTTCACTTCCTCCTCGGAGTCGAACTCCACGCCCAGCTCCTTGAGACGCGCCTTGAAGGCGTTGCGGCCCGAGTGCTTGCCCAGCACCATGCGATTGGTGCTCCAGCCGACATCCTCGGCGCGCATGATCTCGTAGGTTTCCCGCGACTTGATGACGCCGTCCTGGTGGATGCCGGACTCGTGGGCGAAGGCATTGGCGCCCACCACGGCCTTGTTCGGCTGCACGTGAAAGCCCGTGATGCCCGCGACCAGGCGGCTCGCCGGCACGATCTGGGTCGCATCCAGCCGGGTGTCGCAGGAAAAGACATCCTGCCGCGTGCGCACTGCCATGACGATCTCTTCCAGCGACGCGTTGCCGGCCCGCTCACCGAGGCCGTTGATGGTGCACTCCACCTGCCGGGCGCCCTGCAACACCGCCGCGAGGGAGTTGGCCACCGCCAGCCCCAGATCGTTGTGGCAGTGCACCGAGAACACGGCGCGGTCTGAATTGGGAACGCTTTCGCGCAGTCGCCGAATCAGCTCGCCGAATTGCTCCGGCACGTTATAGCCGACCGTGTCCGGGATGTTGACCGTGGTGGCTCCGGCATCGATAGCCGCTTCCACCACCCGGCACAGGAAATCGAACTCCGAGCGGCCTGCGTCTTCCGGGGAGAATTCGACGTTGTCGGTGAACTGGCGAGCATAGCCCACCGCCCATTTGGTCTGCTCAAGCACCTGGTCCGGCGTCATCCTGAGCTTTTCCTTCATGTGAATCGGGGAAGTAGCCAGGAAAGTGTGGATCCGGCCCGACTCGGCAGGCTTGATCGCTGATACGGCACGATCGATATCGGGCTGCACCGCCCGCGCCAGACCACACACGGTGCTGTCCTTGATGGCTCTGGCCACCGCCTGGACGGCGTCGTGGTCGCCGGTGCTCGCCGCGGGAAAGCCCGCCTCGATGACGTCCACGCGCATTTTTTCCAGGACTTTGGCGATCCGGATCTTCTCGTCCTGGGTCATCGACGCGCCGGGGCTCTGTTCACCGTCGCGCATCGTCGTATCGAAAATTATCAATTGGTCACTCATGGGTCGCTCCTGGTTCGGCTCAGGCCTGCTGCGAAAACAATGTCTCACCCGCGGCGGCGCGGATGATCGGGGAGTTTTGCGTGTTTTGAGGTCGAGTTAGATTGCGCCTAGCGGCGCAGCAGCAGGAGGGCGAGCAGATCCGCGCCCTTCGGAAGGAGGGCTTCAAGGCCGGGGACAAATGGCGAGCCTTTCAGCATGATCCGAAGTTTATGCCCAAAAACCAACCCGATGCAAGTCCAGAGATACTGAGCCCTGGCACGAATGCGTGTGGTTCCCCCGGTGATCACAACCGGGAAAGCATCAGCCCCCGCCACTCGCCCGTGACCCGACACTCGACCCCATCCCAAGGCATGTCAGTGAGAGATACCGAGCCCTGGCACGAACGCGTGTGGTTCCCCCGGTGATCATAAGCACCGGCGCCGGCCGCCACGGAGTGTCATCAGGTCCGCTCAGGATCGCCTCTGCCGCCGGCGGATCCTGTGTATCCGCCGGACCTTGAGCAGCGGCCCGGAGAGCAGGTACACGAAGAATATCGCGAACAGGACCAGAGGCGGATCGAAGGCCAGCAGCACGAAGAACAGCACGACTGCCAGCAGCGCGATGAACGGCACCCGCCCCTTCAGGTCCATGTCCTTGAAGCTTCTGAATTTGATATTGCTCACCATGGCGCCGGCCACGCACAGGGTCAGGGTCCACGTGACATAGCGCAGGTAAACGGTGTCGAAGGCGTAGGACTCGATCAACCATACCCAGGACGCCAGTACCGCCGCGGCGGACGGGCTCGGCAGGCCCTCGAAGTAGCGCTTGTCCATCACGGTGCGGATGTTGAAGCGCGCCAGCCGCAGGGCCGTGCAGGCGACGTAGATGAATGCCACCAGCCAGCCCAGGCGGTTCATGGAGAACAGAGCCCACTCGTAGACAATCAGCGCGGGCGCCAGTCCGAAGGCGATGACGTCGGAGAGGCTGTCATACTCGGCTCCGAAGTCGCTGGTGGTATGCGTTAAACGGGCGACGCGCCCGTCCAGGGCGTCCAGCACCATGGCGGCGAAAATGGCGCTGGCTGCCAGCTCGAAGTTTCCCTTGCTGGACTGCACGATGGCGAAAAAGCCGAAGTACAGCGCCGCCGTGGTGATCAGGTTGGGCAGAAAATAAATCGACCGGCGGCCGACGCGGCCCTTGTCGCGGCCCGTCTTATCCAGGTGTTGTCGATCTTTCGACATCTTGGCTCTCCCCCTGCTGGCGGCCCAGAACGCTCACGCCGGCCGTGACCTTGTCGCCCAGCGCAGCCCGCGGCTGGAAGCTCTCCGGGGGCAGGTAAATGTCCACGCGCGATCCGAACCGGATGAACCCGTAACGCTGACCGGGCGACAGCTCGTCGCCTTCGTTCACGTAGCACAATATGCGCCGGGCGACCAGCCCGGCCACCTGGACCACCACCACGTCGCGGCCGGCCGCGTCCCGGATGCAAAGAGCCTTGCGCTCGTTCTGCTCCGAAGATTTGTCCAGCGCCGCGTTGATGAACCTGCCCGGCGTGTACCAATCCTCGCGGACCCTGCCGCCGACCGGTGCCCGGTTGGAATGCACCGAAAAGACGTCCATGAATACGCTGATCTTGTAGCTGTCCCGATCCAGGTACGGATCCACGGCCCGGCCCGCGAACACGACCTTGCCGTCGGCGGCCGACAGCACCAGGTCCGGGTCCGGCGGCGACGCACGTTCCGGATCCCGAAAGAACTGCACGACAAACGCCACCAGCCCCCAGGCCGGCGCCCAGATCCACCATGGCGCCAGCCAGGTCGCCGCCGCCGCCAGCAGCACGGCGACGGACACATGTCCCCAGCCTTCCCGGGCCAGGATCGGGTGACGCGCGCCCACGCGAACCGCGATACCGTTCAGTTCACGGACTTGTCGACGACGCGCGACGCCTTGATCCAGGGCATCATGTCGCGCAGCTTGGCACCGACCTCTTCGATCTGGTGGGACGCCGCCTCCTCCCTGAGCCTGCGGAAGTTCGGCTGCCCGGCAGCGTTCTCGTCCATCCATTCCTGGGCGAACCTGCCGCTCTGGATCTCCTCCAGGATGCCCTTCATGGCCCGGCGGGTTTCGTCGGTGACGATGCGCGGCCCGCGCGTCAGGTCGCCGTATTCCGCGGTGTTGGAAATCGAGTAGCGCATGTTGGCGATGCCGCCCTCGTACAGTAGATCGACGATCAACTTGGTCTCGTGCAGGCACTCGAAGTACGCCATCTCAGGGCTGTAGCCGGCTTCCACCAGGGTCTCGAATCCCGCCTGAATCAGCGCCGTCATGCCGCCGCACAGCACCGACTGCTCGCCGAACAGGTCGGTCTCGGTTTCTTCCCGGAAGCTCGTCTCGATGACCCCGGCACGGCCGCCGCCGATGGCCGATGCGTAGGACAGTGCGGTCGCCTTGGTAATGCCGCTGGCGTCGTGCTGGATCGCGATCAGGCATGGCACACCGCCGCCCTGGGTGAAGGTCGAGCGCACCAGGTGGCCCGGGCCCTTCGGCGCGACCATGAACACGTCCATATCCTCGCGCGGACTGATGAAGCCGAAGTGGATATTGAAGCCGTGGGCGAAGGCGAGCGCGGCGCCGGATTTCATGTTGGGCTCCACCTGCTCGTTGTAGATCTTCGCCTGCAGCTCGTCCGGAACCAGCATCATGACCACGTCCGCGCCGGCCACGGCCTCGGGCACCTCCGCGACCTTGAGACCGGCTTTTTCCGCCTTGGAGCGCGATTCGGAGCCTTCGCGCAGCCCGACAACGACATCGACGCCGCTGTCCTTGAGGTTGTTGGCATGGGCGTGGCCCTGGGAACCGTAGCCGACGATGGCCACCTTCTTCTCGCCGATGATCGATGGATCGGCGTCTTTGTCGTAGAAAA
>JBEPXV010000184.1:0-5216 GCA_041641695.1 Gammaproteobacteria bacterium
GCGTAGCGGGGATTTTCGCCGGCGCGGCGATCGCCAACATTGCGGGCGGCGCGGTCGCCTGGCTGTGGTTCCGTCGGGTATGCCGCCGCTATCCACGGGCTGCGTCGGCCGCGGCCGGTATCGCCGACGGTACGCCGTAGGATGGCGCCGGGCGCCGCTGAATTCCTGGCATGGTGATGCGGCCTGTCGTGCCCGGGATCGTGTTGGCCGGCCGGCGCCATTGTTGCCCGCGGCGATGTTTTCCGTTATGGTTGCTTGCAAGATCACATAAAAGGTGCGCCCGTCCGCGGGAAGAACACCGATTTGTTCGTTACTCCGGAATTCCGCCACTGTCGGGCGGGCCGGGGAAACCTGGGAGGAGCTTCTATGCGTAAGCGCATGCAATCCGTTCGCCGGGTTCATGATGCATGACAGGCCGGTCAGGCTCGCGGGACCGCTCGAGCGCGGGCCCGTTGTCCGTACGGACCTGCATCCTGTATTGCCGTCATCCAAGGTCTTCGACATCGGGGTCCTGTAACCCGGTAACCGGCGGGAACTTGCAAAAATGTTAATTCTCACCCTGAAGAGGCTCGCGTCCATGGTCCTGATCATGGCGGTGGTCTCCTTTCTCCTGTTTGCCTTGTTCGAAACGGACAAGCTGGATGTCGCCGGCAAGGTGCTCGGGCCGTATTCCTCGGTTGAGCAGCGCGAAATCTGGCTGGAAAACAACGGATACAACGAGCCGTTCCTCAAGCGCTATGTGCTCTGGGTGGGAAACGCGCTGCGCGGCGATTTCGGCCAGTCGATCGAGCTGAAGGTGCCGGTTTCCCAGGTGCTGGGCGATCGACTGGCGAACACCGGCATGCTCGCGCTTGCGCTGTTTGCTCTGATGATCCCCATTGCCCTGGCCATGGGCATATTCGCCGGCATGAAGGAAGGGTCGTTGCGTGACCGGACGATATCCATAACAGCCGTGGCGACGACTTCGATCCCGGAGTTCGCGTCCGCGACCCTGCTCACGGCCATTTTTGTGTTCTGGCTGGGCTGGCTTCCCGGCACCTCTTCCATGTCGTCCGGTTTCGAATGGCAGCAGCTCGTACTCCCGGTCGCGGTGCTGCTGCTTTATGACGTCGGCTACGTGGCGAGAATGACGCGCGCTTCCATGGCCGAAGTGATGACCTCCCAGTACGTGCGTACTGCCATTCTCAAGGGCATCCCCTATCGCCGGGTGGTTCTCAAGCACGCTCTGCGCAATGCCCTGATCGCCCCTTTCACGGTCATCATGCTTCAGCTCAATTGGCTGCTTTCCGGTGTGATCGTCGTCGAGGTGTTCTTCGCCTACAAGGGGTTTGGCAGTCTGCTGTACGATGCGGCGCTGTTCGGTGACATATACCTGATCGAGGCATGTACGCTGGTAGCCGTGTTTGTCGCCGTTTTCTCCCAGTTCATTTCCGATGTGGGATACACGCTGTTGAATCCCCGGATCCGGTTCTAGAGGTGATTGGCAATGGCTGACGACGCCGCAGGAACATCTTCCACCGACGGGGCAACGCCCACGCCGCAGCGGCCGTCCCTGCCGCGGCGGGTATTCGGGACTCTGGCGCTGTTGAGGGAGTCGCCCCTGGGCATGGTGGGCGCGGCCCTGGTCCTCTTCTGGGTGCTGATGGCCGTACTGGCGCCGGTCCTGCCGCTTTACGATCCCCTCGAGCCCTTGACGCCGTTCCAGTCGATGGGCGCCACTGCCCCGGACGGCGGCACGCTCTGGCTGGGGACCGATCACAGGGGCCGGGATATTCTCTCCAGGGTGATCTGGAGCTCCCAGCGCGTGCTGGTATGGGCGACCCTGGCTACCGTGGTGGCCTATATATTCGGCATGGCCATGGGATGCGTGGCGGGCTACCTGGGCGGCTGGTGGGACGAGGTGATTTCGTTCTTCGCCAACGTTCTGCTGTCGTTCCCGGTCATGATCCTGTTCGTGATCATTGTCACGGTGCTGGGCGCCTCCGGCATGAACATCGTCATTGCGGTAACGTTCGCGTCGGCGCCGGCCATCATGCGTATCGTCCGCGGGCTCATACTCGATCTGCGTACCCGCGACTACGTGTATGCGGCCCAGACACGGGGCGAGTCGCCGTGGTTCATCATGCTGGTCGAGCTGCTGCCCAACGCCCGCGGCCCGCTGATCGTCGACGCCTGTCTGCGGCTCGGCTACACCGTGGTGGCGATTGCAACCCTGGGCTTTCTCGGCCTGGGGCTGCCGCCCCCGGAACCCGACTGGGGGATGATGATCAAGGAGGCGGTGCCACTCGGCTCTTTCGCCGGCCGCGAGATGGTCATTCCGGCCTTGGCGCTGTCGTCCCTGATTCTCGGGTTCAACATGCTGGCCGACGGCCTGCGCGAAATATCGTTGCGTGACTGAAGTCGGGAGGCTTTAGAGGAATGTCCGACCAAACACCAGTTCTCGAGTGCAAGAATCTGTCAATCTCGTACTACACGCGCGCCGGGGAGATCCCGGCGGTCGTGGATTTCGACGTGACTGTCTATCCCGGCGAATCCATCGGTATCGTGGGCGAGTCCGGCTGCGGCAAGTCCACGGTCGCCATGGCCATGATGCAGCATCTGGGCACCAACGGCGCGATCACCGGCGGCCAGATTCTTTTCAAGGGCCGTGACATGACGCAGATGACGAATGACGAGCTTCGCACCCTGCGGGGTTCGGAAATCGCCATGATTTACCAGGAGCCCTTCGCGTCGCTGAATCCCAGCATGAAATGCGGGGAGCAGCTCATGGAAGTCCCGCTGTATCACGAGGACATCACCGAAAAGGAAGCCCGGGCCCGCGCCCGGCAGATCCTCGACGACGTCCAGCTTCCCGACCCGGACCGGGTCATGGACGCGTACCCCCACCAGATTTCCGGTGGACAGCAACAGCGCGTGGTGATAGCCATGGGCCTGTTGTCGAATCCGTCCCTGCTGCTTCTTGACGAGCCCACGACGGCGCTGGATGTCACGGTGGAAGCCGGCATCATCAAGCTCATTGCCGACATCAGCAGGAAGTTCAACACCGCCCAGATTTACATATCTCACAATCTCGGGCTCATCCTGGAGACCTGCGACCGCGTGTTCGTGATGTATTCCGGGGAGGTGGTCGAAGAAGGCACCATAGACTCGCTTTTCACGTGGCCGCGGCATCCGTACACCCACGGACTGTTCGGCTGTATTCCGCTGCCCACCGCCGACAAGCACGCGGCGCCCCTGAAGCCCATCAGGGGACAGCTGCCGCTTCCCCACGAGCGGCCGTCCGGCTGTTTCTTCAATCCCCGCTGTGATCACATGGTGCCGGGCCGCTGTGATACGACGCTGATTCCCATGGAGCACGTCGAGGGTAGTGCCAAGGACCACCGTGTACGGTGCTGCCGGTGGCAGGAGCTCGATCGGGACGCAGCCGTGCCCAGCGGCGAGGCCAAGCCGGCGGCGGAGATCGGTGACACTGTGCTGAACGTGGACCACATGAAGAAATACTACGAGGTCCATGACCGCTCGCTGAAGGCGATCCTTTCCGGCCAGACCACCCGTTACGTGAAGGCTAACCAGGACCTCAATTTCTCCGCCCGCAAGGGCGAGACGGTGGCCATAGTCGGCGAGTCGGGCTGCGGCAAGTCGACGTTCGCCAAGGTGCTGATGGGGCTTGAGACAGCCACCGACGGCGCGATCATGGTGGGTGACGTCGATCTGGCCGCCCTGGGTGTCCGGGACCGGAGCGCGAAGCAGATCTCCGCCCTGCAGATGGTGTTCCAGAATCCGTTCGACACCCTGAACCCCAGCCACACGGTGGGAAGTCAGATCGGCCGGGTGATTAAGAGACTGGCCGGGGTCGATGATGACGAGAAGGTGCGGGAGCGCGTGTTCGAGCTTCTCGATATCGTCAAGCTGCCCCGGGATTTCTATTACCGGCGCCCGCGCCAGCTCTCCGGCGGGCAGAAGCAGCGCGTGGGCATCGCCAGAGCCTTCGCGGGCAATCCGGAAATGGTGATCGCCGACGAACCGGTCTCCGCGCTGGATGTTTCCGTGGCCGCGGCCGTCACCGATCTGCTCACGGACATACAGCGGGAGTACCAGACGACGCTGCTGTTCATCAGCCACGACCTGTCGGTAGTGCGATACCTTTCGGATGCGATTGTCGTCATGTATCTGGGCTGGATCATGGAGCGCGGCACTACCGAACAGATATTCCAGCCTCCGTACTGCCCCTATACCGAGGCGCTTTTATCGGCGGTACCGATTGCCGACCCGGAGGTCACCAAGCGCGAGATTGTCCTCGAGGGAGATTTGCCGAGTGTAATGGACCCGCCCAAAGGCTGTCCTTTCAGCACGCGTTGTCCCAGCAGAATAGGGGAGATCTGCGACAACGAGCCGCCGCCGCAGCAGGAAGCGGCGCCCGGGCACTTCATCACCTGCCATATTCCTATGGAAGACCTGAAGAAGGTCGAGCCCGTGATCCACGTGCCGACCGCCGATGAGCGGCTGCATTCCCAGAAGAGCGACCAAGCGGAAACAACCAACTAATACAACAGGGACCCAAACAATAAATGAAGCTGCAAAAGGCGGGCCCGTGGGCCCGCCTTTTTTTCTCTATTGCGGTCGTGGCAGGATCGCCGGCCGCCGGGCGGGTCGTCCGGTTCGGCCCGGCAGACCGGGACAGTCCGGTTACTCGATTCCCAGAATCTCCTTGGCCTCGGCCAGGGCGGCAACGGACTCGCCATGCTTGCCCTCGTTATGGAGTTTCTCGCCCTGCTCGCGCAGCTGCTCGACCTGGCTCATCTCCTCATCGGTAAGCTCAGGGTTGCCGGCGAGATGTTCATCGATCGCCGCCATGTCTGTTGGGCATTGGCCTGCGAACGCCACGGCGCCCGCCAGCATCAGTATCATTGCGATTAAAGCCTTTCTCATGACATCTTCCTCCCGGTTTGTCCGGATTGTGGTGGGTTGGGAAACCTGATTGCTTCCCGATATCAGGAGACAGCCGCTCGCCGCGCAGGTTCCCCGTCCGGGATGCGCGTGCACGCCGGGTGGACGAGCGGCGTGCACGATATGAAATCATGAGCTGTCGAAGGCGTGCGCTGCGCGGTAGGGGCAGCCCGGACAAAGAAGCGCGACGCAGACGGGAAGGGCGGCCCGCCCGGCGCTCAGTCGATGTAGCCGTGCTCGATAATATACGCGATGAGCGAATCCGCGCA
>JBEPXV010000185.1:0-5210 GCA_041641695.1 Gammaproteobacteria bacterium
GGCCTCCCGGGCGCCCGGCGCGGCCGGCTGCCACAGGACGAGCGCGGCGATTGCGGCATGCACCAGGACGGCGGCCGCGATACCGATACCCCAGTATCGCCATGGAACCGGCATCAACGTGGTACCGGGACTGTGAGCAGCTTGAGCCGTTCCACCCCCGCCTCGCGCAGGATCTCCATAACGGCAACCACCTCCGCAGCCTCGGCCTGGCTGTCGGCCTTGAGGCGAACACGCACCGGGTCGCGAACCGCCAGACGCTCGGCGACTGCCGCCTGCAGCGCCTCCCGGCGCAGGGTCTCGCCATCCAGGGCCAGGCGACCGTCGCCGCTCATCACCACGAGGATGTCTCGCGGGCCGGCGGGCGCCTCACTGGCCGAGCTCGGTGGGGTGATCTCGAACGGGTCGGTGGCGGCGATGCGGCCCGCCAGCATGAAGAAGATCAACAACAGAAAGACCACGTTGATGAGGGGCAGGATGCGCTCCTCGTCGTTCCTCGGACGCGGCGTTTCGAAACGCACGATCTTCAGGACCCCGGGTCGCGGATGAATGACAGGCGAGATATACCTGCCGCGGAAAGGCGGTCCAGCACCGCGACGGCATCCTGCAGCACGACGCCGGCGGCCGGCTTCACCAGCACGCGCTTCTCCGGGGCGCCCTGCAGTTGCTCAATCACGCGCCCGGCCAGCGCCTCGAGCGGCACCGGCCGGCCGGCGAGACGCGTTCCATCCGGCCGCACCTCGATCAGCACGGCGCCTTCCATGGTCGATCCGGCGGCCAGGCGTCCGGGCGCGGTGAGGTCGATGGCGCGCCAGTCGAGAAATGACGATGCCAGCATGAAGAATATGAGCAGAATGAACACCACGTCGATGAGCGGTGTCAGGCTGATGAGCGACCGGCGCCGACGCGGCTTACTCGCCAGCCGTTGCGGCGGCGTGAAGGCGTGCCGGGGCTCGGGCGCGCTCGGGCTCGATGTCGTCATCGGAAAGATCCTCGGTAAACAGCCGGGTGACGGTGCTGTCCATCTGGTGCGCCAGTCGATCGACGCGGCGTTCCAGCCAGTTGAGCACGGCCACCACCGGAATAGCCACCGCCAGGCCGACGGCGGTGGTAAGCAGTGCTTCCCAGATGCCACCGGAAAGGATCGCCGGGTTGACCTGGCTGCCGGCCTGCTCCATCTGCCGGAACGCTTCGATCATACCGAGTACGGTGCCGAACAGACCGAGCAGCGGCGCCAGCGACGCGATCACCTCCAGGGGCCGGAACCAGCCGCGCAGACCTTCCAGGACATCGCCGCCGTATCGCAGCACCTCCTCGCGAATACGTCCCTCGGGCAAGCCGCGTCGCTGGCCGCGCATGGCCCGGGCCACCGCCTGCGCCGCCGGGTTGGGGGATTGACCGGCGAGACTCTCGGCCTGGTCCGGCCGCCCGGCCTGCCACAACGCCAGCGCCCGCTGCGCGGCGTCCCGGTCACCGATCCTCATGGAACGGAACTGGAGCAGCTTGACGAAGATGATGGCGAGGGCCGCCAGCGACAAGGCCAGCAGAATCACCACCACCGGGCCGCCGGCCTGCAGGATCTCCACGATACGTGCAAAGGCGCCGCCGTCCGGAAGCGTGCCGGTGAAACTGCTCGGGTCCTCCTCCATCCGTACTACCTCTGGATCATGTGGCTAATAAATCGCGGCATGGCATCAACCCCCTGACGTATGACGTGGACGAGACAGTTAAGAATGATATGCATTATCATTTAAACATCAAGCGCCATGCGAGCCATCGCTGCAGGTCGGGATGACATCCCGACCTGCAACAAAATCTTTCAGGGCACACCCCGCCAATCGTTCAAAGGTCGAGGGTCGCGATGCGCTGCCGGAAACACAACGCCTTTGGCGACCAGTCGGATCCGGTCTTCTCCCACATCAATGTTAACGCCATGACCGAACCCTAGTTGACGCAGGCAGTGATTCCGTCGCCCGACACCTTGCCGGACCGGGGCGTCCCGGCTGCCGGGCCAGTCCCGGCAATCCACCGGGGTCATCCTCGAGCAACTGCGTCAAAAAAGAACTTAAAGTAGTACTTTAAGCCGGTTCCCGTACGGTAACCGGCCGGCGCGGGCCGGGCGACCCCTACTTGGTCCCGTACAGACGGTCGCCCGCGTCGCCGAGACCGGGCAGGATATACCCGTGGTCGTCCAGGCGCTCGTCGATGGCGGCGGTGAACACCGGCACATCCGGGTGCGCCTCGCGCATCGCCCGCACGCCTTCGGGAGCGGCGAGCAGGCACAGAAACCGGATCTGGTTGGCGCCGCGTTCCTTGAGCCGCTGGACGGCCGCCACCGCGGAGTTGCCGGTAGCAAGCATCGGGTCCACCACGATGATCAGGCGCTCGTCGATGTCCTGCGGGACCTTATAGTAATACTCGACCGCCACCAGGCTGTCCGGATCGCGGTACAGGCCCACGTGGCCCACCCGCGCGGACGGCAACAGCTCGATCATACCCTCCAGCAAGCCGTTGCCGGCACGCAGCACCGACACGAAGCACAGCTTCTTGCCCGCCAGCACCGGTGCGTCCATGGGCGCCAGCGGCGTCTCGATGCGCTCCGTGGTGAGCGGCAGGTCGCGTGTGATCTCGTAGGTAAGCAGATGCGCCACCTCCCGCATCAGGCTGCGGAAGTCCTGGGTGGATGCCTGCTTGCGGCGCATCAGCGTGAGCTTGTGCTGAATGAGCGGGTGATCGACTACGGTTACGTCGTTATCCACGGTTGTCTGCTCGTTTGTATTGTCTGGAATGTAGCGCCGATCGGCGGTACCGCTGCGGGCTGGTGCGTTGATCCCGCCACTCGACCGGTCCGGAATTATAGACCGTGTGCCCCGCCATGGAAACGCGGGGCCTGTTTGTCCGGGCTTCCGACGACCCGGCAAGCGATCGGGGTTGACTTCGATCGCGCGCGCTCGGATCATCATTACAAAAGAACGCGAGGCGGTTGCACCAAAAAAAATGCGTCACAAGAAACACTCCAGCCACTTATCGTTTCCCGGAGACATCCCAATGAAAAGCAAAATGAAACCTTACTTCGCCCGGCTGCTGTGTGCGGCCGCCGCAACGGTTCTCGCATTCGGCGCCGCCCCGGCGGCCGCCGCGGAAGGCCTCAAGGTGGCGGCAGTGTTCGAGACCCCCATCGAGGAGCCCTGGGTCAACCAGATTCACGTGGCCCTGCAGAAAGCTGAAGAGGAGCTGGGGATCGAATACACCTGGTCGGAGAGCGTCAAGTCCGCGGACTTCGCCCGGGTCATGCGCGAGTACGCCGAAGGCGATTACGATCTCATCATGGGAGACTCGTTCGGCGCCGAGCGGATCGCCCGCCGGGTGGCCCGCGATTACCCGGACACGGCCTTCACCTTCGGTTCCGGTATCGGACCCGCCGAGCCGAACTTCGCGGTATTCGACAACTGGATCCACGAGCCGGCATACCTCGCCGGGATGATCGCCGGCAAGCTCACCGAGAACAACACGATAGGCGCCGTTGCCGCCATGACCATCCCGGAGGTCAACCGGCTGTGCAACGCGTTCTGCGCGGGCGCCAAGGAAGTGAACCCCGAAGTAGCCTGCAAATTCTCCTTTATCGGCTCGTTCTTCGATCCCCCGAAAGCCAAGGAAGCGGCACTGGCACAGATCGACCAGGGCGTGGACGTGATCTATGCCGAGCGCTTCGGGGTCATCGAGGCGGCGGCCGAGCGCGGCATCCCCGCCATCGGCAACATGTCCGACCAGTGGGAGCTGGCCCCGGATACCGTGGTTACCAGCGTGGTCTGGGACATGTGGCCGACGGTCAAGCAGGTCATCAACGTCGTCGAAGCCGGGGTGTTCACTTCCCAGGACTTCGGCCAGTTCTCCTACATGAGCAAGGGCGGCTCGTTCCTGGCCCCCTACCACGAGTGGGAGGACAAGCTGTCTGACGACGTCAAGGCCATGGTCGAAGAGCGCAAGGCGGAAATCCTGGACGGCACCTTCCGGGTGCCCATCGACGAAAGCGCGCCGAAGTCGGAATAAGCGGGGGCCGGACCACGGGGCGCATCGCGCGGGCGGTGCGCCCCGTTCCGTCAACATTCTTTTCAGGAGCTTGGTGTTGGAAGCTCGTCGGTAGTTCGCGAATGCGCGAACCGCGGTGACCAACACCCAAACACCCAACCCTGATTACCAATCACCAATGACGTCTCCTCCTTCCCTCCTCGCCATGCGCGGCATCGAGAAGCGCTTTGGCGCGCTGCGCGCCAACGCCGGTGTCAATCTCGAGCTGGGCGACGGCGAGGTGCTGGGCCTGCTTGGCGAGAACGGCGCCGGCAAGACGACCCTGATGAACGTGCTGTTCGGCCTGTACAGCGCCGACGCGGGCCGTATCGAGATCCAGGGCGCACCCGTCGACATATCACGGCCCGCCGACGCACTCGATGCCGGCATCGGCATGGTTCATCAGCACTTTCACCTGGTGCCGCGCCACTCGGTGCTGGAGAACCTCATGGTTGGCGAGCCTGGGCGGGCCGGCCGCCTGGACGCGAGCGGCGCCCGGGAACGCCTGGCTGAGCTGTCGCGGCGCTACGGCCTGACGCTCGACGCCGATGCCGTGGTCGGTGACCTGAGCGTGGGCGAGCAGCAGCGCCTCGAAATCATCAAAGCGCTGTTCCGGGGCGCTCGCATCCTGATCCTCGACGAGCCCACGTCAGTGCTGACGCCGCAGCAGACCGAGGGCCTGTTCAGCGCCATCCGCGCTTTGGCGGCAGACGGTGTGGGGATCATCTTCATCAGCCACAAGCTGAACGAGGTGCTGACTATCACCGACCGCCTGACCGTCATGCGGCGCGGCGAGGTGGTGGCCCAATTGCGCAACGACGGGTCATTGACACGCCAATCCCTGGCCGAACACATGTGCGGACACCCGATCCTGCCCCCGGACAAGCCGGCCCGGAACCCGGGGCGGCCGCTGCTCGAATTGTCCGGGGTGGGGCTCGGGGGCAGCCACGGGCACCGGCCGAGGCTCGACGATATTTCCCTGACCGTGCATGCCGGGGAGATCGTCGGCGTAGCGGGGGTTTCCGGCAACGGCCAGCGCGAGCTCGCGGAAGTGATTGCGGGCGTGATGACACCGAGACGCGGCCACATGGCGGTGGACGGCCGGGCCGTGAGAGCCGCCAGTGCGCGGGACATGCAGGACCTGG
>JBEPXV010000186.1:0-5196 GCA_041641695.1 Gammaproteobacteria bacterium
CCGTGTACAGCATCTTGTCCACGACGTGATCGGCGTTGTCGGCGTTGAAAAAGCGCAGAATCTTGTCCGCCGAGCTGTAGTCGCTGATGCGCGTCCGGGCGCTCTCTGAGAACAGCGACTGCTTGGCTTCGTGGGTGAAGCGCAGGACGCCGAGGCTCTGGGCATAGCGCTCGCCGCCGCTGAACAGGGACATCTCGTTCACCCAGGCCGCCTTCTGGGCCAGGCTCTTGTAACCGAACGACTCCGGGATGCGGTCGCTGATCCGCTTCACCAGCCCCTGGCGGAACCACGCCGGCAGCAGGCAGTAGTAGTCCACCAGGCGCTGGCCGGCATAGCGGTCGTAGCCGGCGAAGTTCTCGTCCCCGCCGTCGCCGCCGAGCACCACCTTGACGTGCTGCGATGCGAGCTGCGCCACCAGGTACACGCCGAACCCGAAGGGGTCCGCGGGCTCGTCCATGTGATAGATCATCGCGGGAATGGCGTGGACCAGGTCCGGGTCCACGATCTGCTCGTGGGCCTCCATGCCGTACTTCTTCGACACCATCCGCGCGTAGGGCAGCTCGTTGAACTCCTCCTCCCGGGTGCCGATGGAAAAGCTGGGTATGGGGTCGTTGCTCAGGGTGGCCATCATGGAGGCCACGGTGCCGGAGTCTATGCCGCCGCTCAGGAACGCACCGACCCGCACGTCGCTCAACAGGTGCTCGTCGACGGTGCTCATCAGCAGGTCGTCGAGCCGGTCCTCGATCTCCGCCGCGGAGCCGGTCATCTTGTCCGTGAAATCCAGGTCCCAGTAGCGATGGGTCCGGACTTCGTTGTTCTCGAAGATCAGGCAGGTCGCGGCCGGGAGCTTGTGAATACCTTCGAACAGCGAGTATTGGTCCGGGATGAAGCGCAGCGACAGGTAGTGCCACAACCCCTCCAGGTCGATGGCGGGCTCCATGAGGCCCGGACCCAGCAGCGCCTTGACCTCGGAGGCGAAGGCAAAGCGGCCGTCGCGGTTGAAGAAGAACAGCGGCTTCTGGCCCAGGTGGTCGCGGGCCAGCAGCAGGCGCCGGCGCCGGGTATCCCACAGTGCCAGGGCGAACATGCCGCGCAGGTGCTTGACGCAGTCCGGCCCGTGGTCCTCGTACAGGTGCAGGATGACTTCCACGTCGGTCTGCGTCTTGAACCGGTGGCCCCGTGCTTCCAGCTCCTTCCTGAGGGCAGGGCTGTTGTAGATCTCCCCATTGCACACCAGCTGCAGGGTGTCATCCTCGTTGGAGATCGGTTGCTGTCCGGAATGCAGATCGATGATGCTGAGGCGCCGCTGGCCGAGGGCGATATCGTCGTCGTGGTAGAATCCCGAGTCATCCGGGCCGCGGTGGGCCAGGATGTCGGTCATCCTTCGGACGGTCTCGGCGCGGCCGGCGCCGGTAACTCCCGCGATGCCGCACATGTCAGATGAATCCGTGCTGCCGGTACCACTCCAGGGTCAGGCGGATGCCTTCCTCGTGGCCGACCTTTGACACGTAGCCGAGCTTCTCCCGGGCCTTGGACAGGTCAAAGGCGCGGTTGTGGGTGAAGAACCCGACCCGCCGCCTGAATATGGGTGGCTTGATGCCGAACGGGCGGCACGCCAGCTCGCAGAGCAGCCCCGCGAGCCAGACCGGCGCCACGGGTATCTTGAACCCCGGGATGCGGGAGCCGGATTCGCGGGCGATGACGGCCACCAGCTCGTTCAGGGTGATGTAGTCGCCGGAAGCGATGTTGAACGCCTCGAGATGCACGTCCGCGCGCGGCCGCACCGCGCCCAGCAGCAGGGAGTCGACCTGGTCGTCGATATAGCCGAGGTGGGCGAGGACCCGGCCGCTGCCGATCATGATGAAACGGCCCGAGGCGATGGTCTGGAACAACTTGAGCATGCGCACGTCGCCGGGTCCGTAGACCATGGCCGGCCGGTTGACGGTCACCACCATGTCGTCGTCGGGCAAGCCCCGGGCGTAGTCCAGCACCGCCAGCTCGCCCTCGAGCTTGGTACGGTGGTATTCGTCCATGGGGTTGTACGGGCTTTGCTCCGTGCAGGGAACCTCCTTGACGTCGCCGTGCACGCCGACGGTGCTGCAGTGAACGAAGCGCCGTACCCCGCAGCGCTGGGCCGTGCGCACCAGCTTGAGGGTCCCGTCGACGTTGACCCTGTGATACATCGACTCGCCCTGCTCCGCTTCCTGGAACAACGCGGCGATATTGAACACCACTTCGATGTCCTTCAGGAGCGGGTCCCAGTCTTCGTCGCCGGCCAGGTCCAGCACCTCGACGCGGTACCCGTAACGGCGCAGCTCCTCGGCCTCGCTGTCGTACAACACCGTGCCCACGACGTCCAGTCCGTGCTCGACCAGCCGCCGGAACAGCGCGCCGCCGATGAAGCCGGCGGCGCCGGTGACCAGGATCTTCTTTCCCTCGAGGTCCGAGAATTCCGCGGGCAGGGGTATATCCGTTCGTTCCTCGAGCAGTGTGCGATTCACCATGAGTCGTGTTTCAGTTTTTTGTGCATTTGAGCAGCGCCACGCTGGTGTACAGCTTGTTCTTCCACAGGAGGCGGTTGATGGTCCGGACCACCTTCACGTCCCCGAAGCCGGCGTTCTTGAAGCAGGTGGTCAGCTCGTCGAGGGAGTAAAACTCGACATTGTCCTTGATCCAGTGCCGGTGAAGCCACCCCCACATCAGGGTCAGCGGCGAGTTGGACTTATTGCGCTCCAGGACATACAGCGTCCCGCCGTCGGTCAGCACGCGGCAGAGCTTTTCCGCCGCGCATCCCGGCGCCGAGAAATAGTGGAACGCGTTGGCGCAAAAAACAAGCCGGAACGCGTAGTCGTCCAGATCCCTCGTGTCGAGGGTCTCCCAGTCGGCGTGGATGAAACGGGCATTGTCGATCCCGTCCCGGCGCGCCAGCGCCGCGGCCCGGTTCACCATGTTCCCGGCGATGTCCACGCCGACGCCGCGCGCGCCCGGGCTGCGGGCCAGGAAGGTCCGCAGGAGATAGCCGGTGCCGCAGCCGACGTCGAGAACGTCGCCGCCGTCCAGCGGCGCACAGGCGTCCAGGATGACCCCGGCGTGGGCCTTGTACCACTCCGCCAGACGGTTGCTCTCGTAGTCTGCCGCTACGGCATTGAACTCGCGCTCGATGACACTCATTCTTGGTTTTAACCGGTTTCCATCCTGAATCGAACACGGCCCGGCCGCGATTATCGAATTGACGCAACAAGCTCGATGATGCCTCCCACCAGGGCATCGATCAGGGTTTTGGCCCGCATCAAAAGGGCCGTGGCGAGCCCGAGCTCGGCGCTGTAACCCAGCAGCTCGAAACCCACGGTGTAGGATGCCTCCATAAGGCCCAGGCCGCCTATGGAGACGGGCAGGTTCATGATCAGCATTATAAGCGGCACGGCAATAATCATGTCGAGCAGCGACACGTCCCAGTCGAATGCCAGGGCGCTGGTCCAGACATTGACGACCGCGAACGCATAAAACAGCGCCGAATACCCCAGTATCCCGGCATAGAAGCGGCGGTTGCCGCGCAGGTCCCGGATGGAAGTCTGGAACGCGCCGAACTTGTCCGCGATCTTCGTCATCAGGTCGGTGCCGAGCCGGGCGGCGAATTTTTTCAGCAGTACGGCGAAGCGCGGGTCGATCGCACCCCAGCCCAGCACCACGGTTACGGCGAGCACGAACAACAGACCCAGCAGGAACAGCTCGCTGGAGCCCCGGAAGCTGAACATGACGGCCACGCCCGCCAGCACCAGCAGCAGCAGCATGCCCGTGAACCGGTCGACGAACACGGAAGCGGCGCCGCGCTCCATGTTGTCGTTCAGCTTGCCCAGCCGGTATACCCGGACGACATCGCCGCCCATGCTGGTTGGAAGAATCAGATTGTAGAGCCGGCCGACATACAGGAACTTCAGCAGCTCGGAAACGCTGCCCCGCAGTCGTTTCGCCAGCACCACGACGCGCCATTTCAGGGCGCTCACGACGTTCTGCAGGAACGCGATGACAATGGAGACGACCACCAGGACCCAGTCGACCGACGCCCACAGGGCCGAGAACCGGTCCAGGCCCTCCCGGGTGAATATGCCGGCCTGGTAGCAGACGAATGCGATCAGGCCGATCGTCCCGATCACTTTCACCAGGCGGGCAATTCGCGAATTCCACATTTATCGATTTCTGTCTGGTTGTCAGGCGGCATCAGCAAGCCGGTGCCGCCAGAGCTCCGCCGGGCGGTGCCGGCACTGCGGGGCTCGGCGCACGGCGCGCGATTCTATTACACTTCGCCCTGGTCATCACGGAATAACGGGGCAGAAGTACGCCGTTTCAACGTCCTTTCGAGCTTACGGGGCCGCGAAAGGCCGTGCCGGACCGCAGGCGGCGCGGCGCAGCGCACGCCCGCCGACCCGTTGGCCGCTGGTGGTGCGTGCCAGGCCCGGGCGATGTGCGGCGTTGCCGGCGCCTGGGCGGAGTTGTTTCCGGCGGCGAATCATGCGCCGTGCCGTGTTGCGGATTGAAATGCAACACGCAGGGTCGCGCCCGCGCGTCTTGCCGCGCCGGGCAGCCCCTGCAGAGGCCCCGCCGGCCGGCGCGCCGGCTGCAATGCCGAACTGAAACAGACAACGGGAGGAATCGTCGAATGAGTGCAAGAAGAATTCCCGGCCTGGTCGCCGGCCTCCTGGCCGGCGTCGCCCTGTCCGTGCTATGCACCCCGGCCCGGGCCGAGGAGCCCTACCGGATACTGCCACTGGGCGACTCCATTACGCAGGCCGAGGCGAACCGGGCCAGTTACCGTTATCCCCTGTGGAAAATGCTGGTCGACTCGAACGTCGCGTTCGACTTCGTCGGATCCCTGCGCAAGCACCAGGACCGCTTTACCCAGGGGACTCCCCCGCACGCCGACTACAAGGGCAAAGCCTTCGACAAGGATCACGAGGGACACTTCGGCTGGAACACCGACGACTTCATCAACGGCCGCGACTTCGACAACGGCTCCGGCTCCGGGAAGTTGACCGAATGGGTCAAGGGGTACGACGCGGATATCGTGCTGATGCACCTGGGCACCAACGACGCTTTCAATCGCCAGAGCAACGAATCCACGGTGAAGGAGATGAAGGAAATCATCCGGATACTGCGTGAGGACAACCCGGAAGTCACCATACTGCTGGCCAGGGTGAC
>JBEPXV010000187.1:0-5194 GCA_041641695.1 Gammaproteobacteria bacterium
CGAGAACATGTTCATCCCGCCGCCGGCCCCGCAGCTTGAGGAACAGCGCAACGGGGCGCCCGATGATCTCGCGTATCCGCTGACGCGGGTTGAGCGCAACATCCGCCATCTGGAACACGATCTGTATCGCCCTGACGGCCTCCTCGTCCCGGTCCTCCACCCGGCCGGGCAGCTCTTTCCCCTCGAGGCGTATGCGGCCGTCGCTGGCGGAAAGCAGGCCCGCGATGACGCGCGCCAGGGTACTCTTGCCGCAGCCGGACTCGCCGATCACGCCGACAACCGAGCCGCGAATCACATCCAGACTGATGTCGTGCAGCACCTCGGTTGCCGGCCCGCCGAAGAAAGTACGGCCGTATCCGGCATCGACCCCCGACACCGTCATCAATGCCGTCTCGTCGCTTCGTACTTCCCTGTCGGGCTGCGGCGGCGCCGTGCCGCGCACCGGTGTTTTTCTGATGGCTTCCATGAGCGTTTTCGTATAGGAATCGGACGGCCGGTTGATGATCTGATCCACCCCGCCCTCCTCGCGGACCTCACCGTCATACAGGACGATCACCCGGTGCGCGATCTGGGCGACCAGGGCGAGGTCATGGGTGACGTATATGGCGGCCGTTCCCTGTTCCTGAATGAGCTCGTTGAAGGCCGACAACACTTCGATTTGCGTGGTGACATCCAGCGCCGTCGTCGGCTCGTCAAGCAGCAGAATATCGGGGTTGCTGCACATGGCCCGGGCGGCCATCAGGCGCTGAAGCTGTCCGCCGCTCACCTGATGCGGGAAACGACTACCGAGATTGTCCGGATCCGGAAGGTCGAGCCTGCGATAGAGCTCCCCTGCCCTGCGATGAGCATCCCGCGGAGACATCACGTCGTGAAGGATGGTCGATTCCGTTACCTGCTGGCCTATGGTCAGTGCCGGATTGAAGGTGGCCGCCGCGCTCTGCGCCAGGTAGCAGATGCGTCGTCCGCGCAGGCGCCGCCGGCTTTCCTGATCCAGGGACAGGATGTCCTCACCGTCCAGAATCACCTCGCCGCGGGTGATGCGGCACCCGGACCGCGCATAGCCCATGGTCGCCAGGGCCACGGTCGTCTTCCCCGATCCGGACTCCCCGATCAGCGCCAGGATCTCCCCGCGTTTTACCGAGAAAGATACATCCTTCACGATCCGGCTGCTTGAACCGTCCTGCTGAATCGCATCAACCCGCAGATCATTGACGTGCAACAGATCGCTCATGCTTCAGCCCAGCGACTCGGAAATGTCGCGCCCGTACCTGGACAACAGCTCATCCACGATCAGGTTGATGCTGATGGTCACCATCGCGATTGCAAACGCCGGGGCCAGCGCCGCGGGCGAGCCGTACATCATTCCCGTCATGTTCTCCCGCACCATCACCCCCCAGCCGGCCGTGGGGGGCTGCACACCGAGCCCGAGGAAACTGAGGCCGCTGACGGCGAGAATCGCGAACACCAGCCGCAGCCCGAATTCCGAGGCCAACGGGACAATCGTATTCGGCCAGATCTCCCGCGCGATGATCCACCAATGACCTTCGCCCCGGGCTCTCGCGACCTCCACGAAGTCCATGACCTTGATATCCATGGCCAGCGCGCGCGATATGCGGAACACATTGGCGGAGTAAATGAGGCCGATGACACCCACGAGTACTCCCATGGAAGTACCCAGAGCGGCGATCACGACCAGGGCCAGCATGATGTTCGGTATGGACAGGACCACGTCATAGAGCCGGCTGATTACCGTATCCACCAGGGGCGGCGCGACGGCGGCGCTGAAACCGAAGAATGTGCCCACCACAAAGGCCAGGACGGTTGCGGCAAACGCGAGTCCCAGCGTCACCCGGGCGCCGTAAAGAATTCGTGACAGTATGTCGCGCCCGATATAGTCGGTTCCGAGCCAGTTCTCCGCGCTGATGGGCGCAAACGCGGAGACGGGCAGCATCTCGTCCTCGGGATAAGGAGCGATCAATGGGCCGAAGACCGCCATCAATACCGCGAGCACCACCACCACCGCGCCAATCCGGGCACCCAGCGCGAACCTGGCGCGGCGCCCCGGCGACTCGACGGGATTGCCGGGGTCGTTCATATCGAGATTCCTGTTGCGCGTTTCGTCATTTTGCGTCACGACCGTGCCGGGTCAGGCGGAATGCCGGATGCGGGGATTGGCCAGGATCGCCAGTATGTCCGCCAGCATCAGGAGAAGAATATACGCCGCCGAGAAGATCATGGCGCACGCCTGTACGAGCGGCATGTCCCTGAGCGCCACCGCGTCAACCGTCAGTTTCGCGAGCCCCGGATAGGCAAACATGACTTCCACCACGACGGTGCCGCTGATCAGGTGCGCGAGACTCAGGGCCGTCACGTTGACGATCGGGCCCAGGGCGTTCGGCAATGCATGTCGGGCAACCAGGCGACCGCGCGGAACGCCCGACAGCACCGCCATTTCTATGTAGGGCGACTGCATCACGTTCAGCACCGCCGCCCGGGTCATTCGCGCCATGTAGGCCAGGACGCCGAATGACAGGGTGAGTATGGGTATCGCCAGGGACCGCAGCAGTTGGCCGATCGACTCGAACTCGGTGACGTACGCCACCGCCGGAACCCAGCTCAGATACACGGCAAAGATCAGCACAAAGGCGGAAGCCATGAAGAACTCGGGCACCGAGATCGTGCACAAGGAAAAGACCGTGATAAAGCGGTCGAACCGGGTGTTCGCGTATATCGCCGCCAGCATCCCGAGGGCGAACCCGACGGGTATCCCGAAAAGCGCGGTCAACGCCGCGAGCAGCAGCGTATTGGTGAACCGGTCCGAGACGATGCCCGAGATGCTCGTATTGCTGGAAAGCGAGACGCCGAGATCGCCCGCGACGATGCCCTTCAACCATGCTCCGTATCGCTGAATGGCGGGCTCGTCAAGAGCCAGCTGCTCGCGGAGGGCCGCGAGGGACTCCGGCGTCGCCGTCCGGCCCAGAACCGTCTGCGCCACGTCCCCGGGCAGAATCTCGGTGCCCGCGAATATGAGCACGGATACGAGCCACAGCGTAAGTATCCCCAGCCCCAGGCGACGCAGGATCAGCGAGAGCACGACGCCAGGACTAGTGCACCACCGTTCAGCTTTCCAGCCAGATATGCTTCGGCCACTGACCGGCCGCGAGCGGTCCGAGCGGAACCTTCTGGAAGCCCTTCACCCGCTCGGAGATACCGTCCACGTAATCAAAAAACACGGGCAGCGCGGTACCGCCGGTCTCGTGAATCAGTCGCTGGGCCTCGCAGTAAATCTCCCTGCGCTTCGCCGTGTCGAGCTCGGCCCGGCCGAGCTCCAGCAGCTCGTCGAAGCGCTCGTTCCGCCACTGGGATTCGTTCCACGGCGCATCCGACTTGTACCCGAGCGTCAGCATGATGTCTGCCGTGGGACGCGGATTCCAGCCCGCCATGAAGATCGGCTTATGCATCCAGGTGGTGCTCCAGTAGCCGTCACTGGGCACGCGCCGAACCTCGACATTCAAGCCGATCTTGCGGCCCTCCTGGCGAACCATCAGGCCCAGCTCGGTTGCCGACCTTCCGGCACCGGGGGCGGTGAAGATCTCGACGGTCTCGCCCTCCATTCCGGCTTTCTTGAGATGGAATTTCGCCTTGTCCGGGTCGAAGGGTCGAATCGGAATATCGTCGCAGTAAAACGGATCCGACGGTGCGATGGGATGGTCGTTGCCGACCCGGCCCATCCCCTGGAAGAGTCGTTGAACCACATCCTCGCGCTGCATCAGGTACTTCATCGCCAGGCGAAAGTCATTGTCCTCGCCGGGCGGACGATCGCACATCATGACCATCTCGATGAACTGTCCCGAGGGTGTCGTGACCAGCTCCACCCCCGGCGCGCGTTCAACCGCCGGCGCGGCCTGCGCGCCGACGCCGCCCAGAAGCTGCACATCACCCGCCACCAGCGCGTTGATGCGGGCGACCTCGTCCGAGATCGCGAACCACTCGATCTCGTCCAGGTAGGGCTTGTCCCCGTCCCAGTAGTTCGGAAATCGTTGCGCGACGGAGCGAACACCGGGCCTGAACTCCTTCACCGTGAACGGGCCCGTGCCGACCGCGGTGCTGAAATCGGTCCAGCCGGCGGGCACGATCTTCATGTTGTGCAGGCCAAGCAGAATCGGAAAGTCGGCATTCGGGCTCTTGAGCCTGAAACGAACGGTATGCGTGTTTTCCGCCGTTACATCGTCAATCTGCTCGACCAGCACCTTGGCGCCCGATGTGACCGATGGATCGAAGTGGCGCCGGATCGAATAGACCACGTCCTCGGCTGCGAAAGACTTGCCATTGTGGAACTCTACGCCTTTGCGCAGCCGGAACGTCCATTCCCGGGCGTCCGGGCGCGACTCCCAGGATTCCGCGAGCTCGCCCTCGGCCTGGAGGTCGCCGTTTATGCGGGTCAGTCCGTTGTAGAACTGCTCCCCCCGGCAGTAGTCGACCGAGCTCTTGAACCTGGCGGGATCCAGCGTATCGTCCGGACCGTGGGTGCCCGTGGCCGCGCGGACCCGGCCCCCGTGCTTTGGCGTCGCTGCCTGCACAGCCGGCGAGATGGCAAGGATACCGCCGGCTGTCGCGGCTCCGATTCCAAGATTCAGCAGGGTCGAGACGAACTCGCGGCGGGTCAGGTGTCCTCCCTGGTACAGGCGCCTCAGACAATCGACGTCCCGCTCCCTGATCAGCTGCTGGGCCGCTTTTTCGGTATTTTTCATGATGTTATGGCGGTCCGATGGTCATGGACGACTCGGATGTTTTACACTATATCCGTCGAGGCTGTCCACAGCGGCGCCCGCGTAGGTTCACACGGGAAAACCCCGACCACGCGAAGCGACGGAAGATGGATTGCTTCGTCGCTGCACTCCTCGCAATGACGCCGTGCTGTTGGTGACGTCCGGTCGTCATTGCGAGCGCAGCAAAGCAATCCAGAGATAACAGTCCCCGGCACCACCGAGTGCCCGGCGCCGCAATGCCGACCTCCCCGGGAAAGCCGGTCTGGCGCGAAACATCTGGAAATGGGATCACTTCCCATCACAAGTGCTCGCCGAGATTCTCCAGCTGGCGCGGTAGCGGGCAGCCGGGAGATTGCAGGTCGGGTTTTCAACCCGACCCACAGTCCCTCAGTTTAACTGATATCAAGAATCATCAAACGTCCCCA
>JBEPXV010000188.1:0-5194 GCA_041641695.1 Gammaproteobacteria bacterium
CAGGGCCCGGTGAATGAGCCGCATGCCCTCCAGCGCTATGCCGTGCGCCATGGGATGAAACAGCGGGCTGCAGTATGCCTCGAGGTTGTGGGACAGCGCATCCATGCCCACGGCGGCAGTGATGCCGTCCGGCAGCCCGATGGTTAGCTCTGGATCCAGGATGACCCTGCCGGGCAGCATGCCGGGATGAAAAATGATCTTCTTGGTGTGATCCCGCTGATCGGTGATGACGGAGGCGCGACCCACCTCAGAGCCCGTGCCCGATGTCGTCGGAACCGCCACGACCGGCGCCATGCCCTGCTCATTGACGCGCGTCCACCAGTCCTCGCGGTCCTCGAAGTCCCAGATGGGCCGCTCCTGTCCTACCATCAGCGCCACGGCCTTGGCGGCGTCCAGCCCGGAGCCGCCGCCGAAGGCGACGACCCCATCATGAGCGCCGTCCCGGAACATGCGTACGCCGTCAATGACGTTGGCTTCCACGGGGTTGCCCTGGACGTCGCTGAACACCGTGCACGGGAGTCCCGCTTCGGCGCAGATGTCAACGCTGCGCCGGACGATCTCCGAGTCCGCCAGCCCCGAGTCGGTAACCAGCAATGGTTTCGAGATGCCGAGCTCCCGGCAGGCGTCCGGCAGCTCGCGGAGGCGACCCGGACCGAAGCGAATGGGCGCCGGGAAGTTCCAGTTTCCGGTGTAGTAGTCTGATTGATTCATATGAACACTAAATGATCTCGAAATACCGCTGCAGCTCCCAGTCCGTTATGGCCTTGCGGAACTCGCGCTCCTCCCAGTCGCGGGTGGCCGCGAAGTGCTCGACGAAATCATCGCCGAACAGCTCACGTGCGGCTTTCGACTCGCGCAGCCGGCCGGCGGCCTCCATCAGCGTGGCGGGCAGCCGGCGTTCCGCCGGGAACGTCTGCTCGTAGGCGTTGCCCACCACGGGCTGATCGGGTTCGATCCGGTGCTCGATTCCCCAGAGCCCGGAGGCCAGCGCCGCGGAAAGCGCAATATAGGGATTCACGTCAGCGCTGGCAATACGATACTCGACGCGCTGGGCGCTCGGGGAGCCGCGAATGGTGCGCAGCGCGCAGGTGCGGTTCTCCAGCCCCCAGCTCGCCTCTGTGGGCGCCCAGAACCCCGGGATCAGGCGCGTGTAGGCATTGATGGTCGATGCGACCATGGCCAGCAGCTCGGGCATCAGGGCCTGCTGGCCGCCGATGAAATGGCGCATGGCGTCGCTCATGGTGTCGGGCTTGTCCGGGTCGTGAAACACGCTGCCGCCCGATTCGTCCTGCAGCGATATATGGATGTGGCCGCTCTGGCCCGGCCAGTCCGGCGACCATTTGGCCATGAACGTGGCCATCCACCCGGCGCGCTGGGCAATCACCTTGGTGAAGGTCTTGAACAACGCGGCCTTGTCGGCGGCCTCGAGAGCGCTGTCCACGGACAGGGCCGCTTCCAGCACGCCGGGCCCGGTCTCCGTGTGCAGCCCCTCGATCGGGAAATCCATCGCCTTGCAGGTGCTCAGGAGCTCCTCGTAGAACTCGGCCAGCACCGAGCTGCGCAGCACGGAGTAGCCGAAGTATCCGGGGGTGATGTTACGCAGATTGCGATAGTTCTTTTCCCGGACCGAGTGCGGGGTCTCGTCGAACAGGAAGAATTCGTATTCGAACGCGGCCGACGCTTTGTAGCCCATCGATGAGGCGCGCTCGATGACCCGCCTGAGCAGGCCGCGGGGACAGATGCTTTCCGCCTTGTCGGTGAACTCGCCGAGGAACAGCAGGCGGTCGTCCTCAAATGGCACGACGCGGCAGCTTTCGGGGACGACCCTTACCCAGGCATCGGGATACGCCGTGTGCCAACCGGTAAAGGTGGTGTTGTCGTACTGCTGGTCGTTGCTGTCCCAGCCGAGCACGACGTCGCAGAAGCCGAAGCCCTTGTCCAGCGCCGACAGGAACTTGTCCCGGCCCATGTACTTGCCGCGCATGATGCCATCGATATCGAAAACACCGACCTTGACATGATCCGCGCCGCTCTCCTCTACCAGCCTGCGGGCGTCCGCGGAGCTCGCTACGTCTCTGGGAGAAACCATATATTCAGCACCTCTTTTTGGACCTGATTGCGGCGGGCGGCACCGGCCGAAGCGTCATGTGCGCTACCGTCTCGTCAACGTCAGTTTGAAGAATAAAGCCCGGGCAGCCACAGCGCGATCTGCGGAAACACCATCACCAGTACCAGCCCGATGAGCATCACCGATACGAACGGCACGATGGAACGGTAAATATCCATCAACGAGATCTCCGGCGGCGCCATGGCCCGCATCAGGAACAGGTTGTAGCCGAACGGCGGCGTCATGTATGCAATCTGGCAGGTAATCGTGTACAGGACACCGTACCAGATCGGGTCGAAACCCAGTGCGATGACCAGCGGTACGTACAGCGGCGCGACGATCACCAGCATGGCCGTGTCGTCGAGGAACGTGCCCATCAGCAGGTACGACAGCTGCATCATAATGAGAATGCCCCACGGGCTCAGCCCCCAGCGCTCGATGAACAGGGATTCGATGGCCTTCACGGCGCCCAGGCCGTCGAACACCGCGCCGAAGCACAGCGCCGCCAGGATGATCCACATGAACATGCAGCTCACGCCCAGGGATTTGCGCAGGGTGTCGTGCAGCACCTTGCTGGTCAGGCGCCCCTTGAACAGCGCCGCCAGGGTCGCGCAGCCCGCGCCCACGGCCGAACTCTCCACCAGGCTGGTCACGCCCATCAGGAACAGCCCGGTCATGAAGAAAAAAATCAGGAACGGAATGATCCCGGCCCGCAGGAGCCGGAAACGCTCGGGCCAGTCAATCTCACGCCGCTCCGCCTCGGGCAGCGGCGGCCCAAGATGGGGTTGAAGCTTGCAGCGGACCGCGATGTAGCCGATGAACAGGCCCGCCAGCAGCAGGCCGGGGAAAACCCCCGCCAGCCACAGCTGGCTCACCGGCTGGCGGGCAATCATGCCGTAGAGGACCAGTACCACGCTTGGGGGCACCAGGATCCCCAGTGAGCTGCCTGCCTGGATCACACCGGTGATCATGATCTTGTCATAGCCGCGGCGCAGCATCTCCGGCAGGGCGATGCTGGCTCCGATGGCCATGCCGGCCACGCTCAGGCCGTTCATGGCGGAAATCACCACCATCAGGCCGATGGTGCCGACCGCCAGCCCCCCCTGCATGGGCCCGAACCAGACATGAAACGCGCGGTACAAGTCGTCCGCGATGCCCGATTCGGACAGCATGTAGCCCATGTAGATGAACAGCGGCAGCGTCAGGAGCGGGTACCAGTTGAACAGCTTGAACGCGGAGCTGAACGGGATCTCGATGCCCCCCACGCCCCACAGCGTGAGGGCGAACACAGTCGCCACGAAGCCGATCGCCCCAAACACGCGCTGCCCGGTCAGGAGCATCACCAGCATCGAGGAAAACATCAGCAGGCCGATCAGCTCGAAATTCACGCGTCGTCCCCGTCAATGGGCGCGCCCCGGGCCCTGGCCAGATCCTTGAAGAACACCGAGATCGCCTGCAGCAGCATAAGGAATATGCCGAATGTCATGACCATCTTGATCGGCGCCATGGGCGGCGCCCACACGGAGTAGTTCTTCTGGTTGTACTCCAGCGCGTAGTGGGTGCTGGATATCCCGCCGTAGAGCAGGATCACCAGATAGAAAATCAGGCAGAACGCGGTGATGGAATCGGCGAACGCCCGCTTTTTCACCGGCCAAAGGCCGTACACGAGATCCATCCTGACGTGCGAGTCCAGCTGCAACGAATACCCGCCGCCGAGAAGGTAATAGGCGGCCATCAGCATTTGCGCCATCTCCACCGCCCAGATGACCGGCTGATCGAGCAGGGTCCGTGACAACGCCGAGTACAGCAGCACACCCATCATGGCGAATATCAGATACATCGTGAACCTGCCGACGACCCGGTTCACGGCATCTGTATATCGAACGTAGGCTATTACTGCTTTGGGCACAGTTACACTTATTCTTTGGTCTCTAAAGCCGGCCGTATCAGGCTGCCTTGAGACTGGAGCTCAAAAAAAGACCCTCCCCCGGATGTCCGTCCGGGGAAGGGCTCGACCTCAAAACAAAAGTGTTATCGCACGGCTTATGCGCATCGATACGGGAGACCGGCTTCCCGCATCGTGGCGTTGTACTGCCTGAAAATCTCCACCACCTTCTTGGTCCGGGGGCTGATCTCGGCAATCTCGTCCCAGAACTCCAGGGCCGCGTCCTCCACCTTCTGCCATTCCGCATCGGGTATGGTCGTCAGCTCCATTTTTTCGCCGTTTACGCGCAGGTCCGCTTCGCCCCCCCAGTACCAGTACTGGCGGTAGTAGTGCGAGCTGTCCATGCAGACGCGAAACAGCTGCTGCAAGTGCTTCGGCACCTTCTCCCAGGATTCCTTGTTCGCGAAGTAGGACCCGCACCACGCCCCGGAGATATTGTTGGTCAGGAAGTAATTGGTGACGTCCGCCCAGCCGACGGTGTAGTCCTCGGTGATGCCCGACCAGGCGATGCCATCGAGCTCTCCGGTCTGCACCGCGACTTCGATGTCCTCCCACGGTAGTGTCACGGGCACCACGCCGAACTGGGCCAGGAATCGACCGGCGGTTGGAAAGGTGAACACGCGGATGCCGTTCAGATCATCCAGGCTTCTGATCGGCTCCACGGTCGCGAAATGACAGGGATCCCAGGCGCCGGCGCTGAGCCACTTCACGCCGACTTCGTCGTAGGCCTCCTCCCAGATCTCGGCCAGGCCGTACCGGGAGAAAAGAACCGGCACGTCGAGGCTGTAGCGCGACCCGAACGGGAAGTATCCGCCGAACACGGAGACGTCCACGGGCGACGCCATGGAGTCGTCGTCGCTTTGCACCGCGTCGATCGTGCCCCGCTGCATGGCCCGGAACAACTCCCCCGTCGGCACCAGCTGGTCGGCGGTGTAGAGCTCGATCTCCATTTCGCCGTTGGCGATCTGGTTGAACATGTCGATGGACGGCTTGATAACGTGCTCGGCCAGGGCCGGGCCGGCGTACGTCTGGAGGCGCCACTTGATCTTGTCCTGCGCGTGGACATAGGGAGCACCGAGCGTAGCGACGGCACCGGCGGTTCCGGCCCCCGCCGTCTTCAGGAAATCACGTTTATTCATTCG
>JBEPXV010000189.1:0-5127 GCA_041641695.1 Gammaproteobacteria bacterium
CGCATGAGACGGATGGCAACATACGCGAGCGGACGTTGGCGGCGCCCCTGTGGTGATTTGAGGTAGGCGGCAAGGTTTTACGATACTCTCCGCGACCTGGGCCGAGGGGTAAGCGTTGACAAGGTTGAATTTTGCCCTCACCCGCCTTCTCTCCGAATCAGGAACCCTCCAGAATAGGAGGGGAAGTATGGCCGCAACTCACCAAGGTGGAATATTGAATCAGGACAACCTCCAATCCGTTATCGACTACCTGCAGGCGCTGCAGGACCGCATATGCGAGGCCCTGCAGGGCGCCGACGGGGTCAATGCATTCCATGAAGATACCTGGGAGTACGACCAGGGCGGCGGCGGCCGGTCGCGGGTGATGGGAGGGGACGCCGGGGTGTTTGAGCAAGTGGGGGTCAATTTCTCCCACGTCAGCGGGGCGGCGCTGCCCGAGTCGGCGACCGCGAAGCGTCCCGCGCTGGCGGGGCGGGATTACCATGCCACTGGCGTTTCGCTGGTGGCGCATCCGCTCAATCCTTATGTTCCCACCTCGCACATGAACGTGCGCTTCATCGTCACGGGGCTGAACACCGAGTCGCCGGTGTGGTGGTTCGGCGGCGGCTTCGACCTGACGCCGTACTATCCGTTCCGGGAGGATGTGGTTCACTGGCACCGAACCGCCAGGCAGGCCTGCCGGCCGTTCGGCGAGGACGTGTATCCGCGCTTCAAGCACTGGTGCGACGAGTATTTCCTCATCAGGCACCGAAACGAGACCCGCGGGGTGGGCGGCCTGTTCTTCGATGATCTCAACGAATGGGATTTCGAGCAGTGCTTCGCGTTCATGCGTTCGGTCGGGGATCACTATCTCCCGGCCTACCTGCCGATCGTGACGGCGCGAAGCGGGCACGCGCACGGCGCGCGCGAGCGTCAGTGGCAGCTGTACCGGCGCGGTCGCTATGTGGAGTTCAACCTGGTTTACGACCGGGGCACCCTGTTCGGCCTGCAGTCCGGCGGCCGGGTCGAGTCCATTCTCATGTCCATGCCGCCGCTCGCCGCCTGGCGCTACAATTACGCCCCGGAGGCCGGCTCCCCGGAAGCGAAGCTGGTGGACGAGTACCTGGTGGCCCGCGACTGGCTGGACGTCGACTGACTGGATCGTCGCCGCCCATGCTTCGCCACGCCTATACCGGCCTGCTGTACCTGGCTGCACCGCTGATCCTGATGCGCCTGGCAGCGCGCGGCTTGCGCAACAGGGCGTACTGGTCGAGGTGGCGCGAGCGCTTCGGCCGGGTCGACGTCGAGCCCGGGGCCGTCTGGTTTCACGCGGTCTCGGTGGGCGAGGTTCAGGCCGCGGCGCCGTTGATCGAGTCGCTGCTGCCCGCGAACATCCTGGTGACCACCATGACGCCGACGGGCTCGAACCAGGTGCGGCGTCTGTTTCCGGAGGGGGTGCAGCATTGCTACGTGCCGTATGACTATCCTTTCGCGGTGAAACGCTTCCTCGACCAGGCGCGGCCCCGCTGCCTGGTGACTCTCGAGACCGAGATCTGGCCGAACATCATCAACCAGTGCCACGCCCGGGGCGTCAAGGTGATGTTCGCCAACCTGAGGCTGTCCCAGCGCTCGTACAAGCGCTACGCACTTGTCGGCCCGGTCATGGCCTCGGTGCTCCGAAAGGTGGACCGGTTCGCCGTCCAGACCGAGCCCGATGCCCGGCGCCTGGTGGACCTCGGAGCGGCCCGGGACGCCGTACACGTGACCGGCAGTATCAAGTTCGAGATCGAGCTGCCCGCGAGCCTTACCGAGGTTGCCCAGGTTTTGCGCCGGGAGTGGGGTCAGACGCGGCCGGTGTGGATCGCGGGCAGCACCCATGAGGATGAGGACGAACAGATTCTCGACGCCCTGTCGCAGCTGCTCCCGTCGCACCCGGACCTGCTGCTGGTCCTGGTGCCGCGGCATCCGGAGCGGTTCCCTATTGCGGCCCGGCTGTGCCGACGCCGCGGTCTGAAGTTCGTGCGGCGCAGCGACCCCGCCGCGGGCGTCGACACCGATACCCGGGTATATCTGGGCGACACCATGGGCGAGCTCGGGCTGATGTACGCGGCGTCGGACATCGCCTTCGTCGGTGGCAGCCTGGTGCGCGCGGGCGGCCACAATATCCTCGAGCCCTGCGCCCTGGGTCTGCCGGTGCTGTTCGGCCCGCACATGCGCAATTTTCTTCAGATCAGTGACATGGCCGTCGAGCGCGGGGCGGGCGTCCAGGTGTCGGGGGTCCCCGAGCTGGTCCGGTCGGTCGATCGCTATCTGAGCGACGCCAATCTGCGCTTCACCGCGGGCGAGCGGGGGCGCGAGCTGGTCAGGGAGAACCGGGGCGCCCTGCGCAAGACACTCGCCGTGCTGGCAGAACTGGGGATCGGGCGGGCATAGGCGCCGGAACCGGGTCCGGGTGACGGCGGCTTCGGTCGGCGCCGCGCTTCGACCCGGTCCAAGCCGTTGCCCTCAGTGCAGGGTAACGCTGTAGGTCGGCCCGTCCGTGTGCTCTTCGGTGGCGGGTTGTTCCGCCCGGGGCGCGGGTGAGGCGTGGTGGAGCACCATGCGCCAGCCCGATTCGGTACGCTGGTAAGCGTTGGTGGCGAGCACCGTGACCGGTGCCGCGTCGCCGTGCTCGTTGACCAGGGTCTCGTTGACGAACCTGACCGAAACGTCGCCTTCGTGGTAGTGGTTGACCACCTGTACGGTGATGCGAAAACCGGCGGTGTTGTCGAGAATGTTCTCCCAGCTCTGCATGACCTGGTCGTATCCCACGAGCTGCGGCCCGTGGGGGTGCACGCACACCACGTCGCCGTTGTGGGCCCAGATTCGCGCCATCGCCTTCAGGTCGCCGTCCTCGAAGGCGGCGTAGAACACAGCTTCGGCCTGTTCCGGGCTTTCCGCGTCCATCCTCTCAGTCATTCCAGCCAGTCATTCACGCCTTCCAGGTCCTCGACGTCCAGCTCCCCGGCAATGCTGTACAGCTCCAGCCGGTTGTTGATGTACTGGTAACGGGCATTCAGGTAGTCGCGCCTCGCCTGAAACAGGTCGCGCTGGGCGTCCAGCACGTCGAGGTTGGTGTTCAAGCCGGCCTCGAATCCTTCCTGCCGGCTCTCCAGCGCCTGCTCGCTCGCCACCACCGCCTGGTCCAGTGCGGCGGCCTCGCGGGCTGACGTGGTTACCTCGAGGTACGCTGTGCCGGCGCTGCGCGTGGCGGCGCGCACGGCGCTCTCGGTCTGCTGCTCCGCCGCCTGGAACCGGTAGGAGGCGGCGCGGCTGTCCGCGGATATGCCGCCGCCCTGGAAAATCGGTACTTCCAGCTGCAGGCGGGCAGCGGTGGCGGTCTGCTCGACGTCGCCGCCCCGTACGCTGCCGTCGTCGTCCGCGACATTATGGCTCACCACCAGGTCGACGCTGGGCATCCGCCGCGCTTTCTGCCGGGAGATCTCCCGCCTGCTGATCTCCTCGTTCAGGCTCGCCGAGATCACATCCAGGTTGCCATCCTGCGCGCGCTCCACCCAGGCCCCGGGATCGCTGGGCGCCGGCGGCGTCAGCGGGCTGTCCTCGCGCAGCGGATCCAGTCGCTCCACGCGCCGGCCGATCAGCTCCTGCAGGGCCTGGTTGGCGTCCTCGAGGGTTTGCTGGGCCCTGATTTCCTGGGCCTGGGCCAGTTCGAATCGCGCCTGGGCATCGTACAGATCCGTGGACGTGCCCAGTCCCACCTCCAGGCGGCTTCTCGCCAGCTCCAGTTGCCGGAATATCGCCCGGCGTTCGCTGATGGCGAGCTCCAGGTTGTCCTGGGCCGAAAGAACGGCGAGGTAGCGGTTGACGACCCGGAGGATGAGGTCCTGCTGGGCCTGGCGGAAATCGACCTCCGCGGCCTCGGCGCGAAGTTTGGACTGCTCGTAGGTAATGAACCGGTCCTTGTTGTAGACCGTCTGGGTCATGTTGACCCCGTACTCGGTGGAGTTGAAAGCGGCACTTCCTTCCCCGCCGAAGGCGCCGGTGCCGGTGACCTCCTCGTCGTTGCGGGCCTGCGCGGCGAAAAGCCGGACGTTCGGCAGCAGGGCCGCGCGCGCCGAAGCGGGGCCCTGCTGCTCCGCCTGGAGCGTCAACGCCTGGGAGCGGAACACCGGATCGTTGTTGACGGCGGCGTTGTAGATGTCGATGAGGTCCTCGGCCGCGGCCTGCGAGCCCCACAGCAGCATCAGCGCCGTAAGGGTGGTCCTGGGTAACAGTCTGATCATTGATCCACTCGCTTCAGTAGATTGATTAGGTATCCGGTCTGGCGGTCGAGGCCCGCCTGCAGGCTCGACCGTGTACTCAGAAGATGAACGAAGGCTCCGCCTCGCTGTGGACCAGGGGGGGGAGACTGGTATCAAACAGGGAAACCGTCCGGTATTGCTCCCCGGCCAGGTGTTCCACCAGCACGGCCTCCATGACCGGCTCGCCGCCGACGATGGCGGCGAGCCGTCCACCGTCGGCAAGCAGGCTTTTGTACTGCTCGGGCAGCTCGCTGACCGAGCCGGTCAGGAAGATCGCGTCATAGGTCCGGTTGGTTTCCCAGCCCCGGGCGCCGTCGCCTTCGTGAAACGTGACGTCGGTCACGCCATAGTCGTGCAGCTTGCGTTCCGCCGATTCCAGGAAATCCGGGAAAATGTCCACCGTATCCACGCGGCCGGCGAGGTGCGCCAGCAGGGCCGTCACGTAGCCGCTGCCGGTGCCGATCTCCAGAACCCGGTCCCCGGGCTTCAGGGCCAGCTCCTGGAGCAGGCGCGCCTCCTGCTTGGGCTGCATCATTACCTGGCCGTGCGCCAGGGGAATATGCATGTCGGCGAAAGCGAGGTTGCGATAGGCCGGCGGGACATAGGCTTCCCGGTGCACGTCGTGCAGTGCTTTGAGTATCCGAGGGTCGAGCACATCCCATGGCCTGATCTGCTGCTCGATCATGTTGAATCTTGCGGTTTCGATGTCCATGGATAACCAGTGCGAGTTCAGCCTGAATTTCGGGTCGGCTAAGACTAAGGGGTTGGTGTTGCCGACGCAAGCCCGCGGCGCCTGCCGCGCGCCGCTCAGGCTCGCCAGCGCTGCGGAGCCTGGCCGACCAGCTCG
>JBEPXV010000190.1:0-5099 GCA_041641695.1 Gammaproteobacteria bacterium
CGGCGGACCTCAATGCATCTTGAGGGCCACCAGCAGCACGACGACGGCCGCCACCGCCGACCAGCCGATGACGTTGATGCGCTTTTCTATGAACGCAGCGAATGGTTCTCCACCCCAATGAATGAGCCCCGCCACCAGGAAAAACCTGGCTCCGCGCCCCACTGCCGATGCCAGCATGAAAGGCAGGATCGCCATGGCCAGCAGACCGGAAGTCACGGTGAACAGCTTGTAAGGGATCGGCGAGAAACCCGCGACGAACACCACCCAGACGCCGTACTCGTCGAACCAGTCCTTCACGGTCTGAAACTGCCGCTCGGCGTCGTAAAGCTCGATAATAGGCTGGCCGAGCTGTTCGAACAGCACCCACCCGATCAGGTAGCCCAGCAGGCCGCCGAGGACCGAGGCCAGTGTCGTGATGCCCGCCAGATACCACGCCCGCTCGCGCTGCGCAAGAACCATGGGAGCCAGCATGACATCCGGCGGAATGGGAAAGAACGAGGATTCCGTAAAGCTCAGCAGCGCCAGATAGCGCGGCGCGTGGCGATGCCGCGACCATCTGATGACCCGGGCATATAGGGGTCCGAACAAATTCACCGCGGCGGCTACTCGGTACCGGTGATGGTCGGCACGAAGTTGACGTGCTCGATCACTTTCTGGGGAAAGCCGTCTTCCTGGCGCTCGACGAACACCAGCCGCTGGAAGCCGCGGCCCCCGATCGGCGCGATCAGCCGGCCGCCGATCTTGAGCTGTTCCAGCAGGGCGTCAGGCAGGTTTTCCGGCGCGGCGGCCATCAGGATGGCGTCATAGGGCGCGCCCTGCGGCCAGCCCTGCAGGCCGTCGCCGTAGACGGTCTGGACATTGCGGCAGCCGAGCTCGTACAACAGATCGCGGGCCTTCCTGTACAACTCCTTGATACGCTCCACGGTGACGACCTGGTCGAAAAGCTGTGAGAGGACGGCGGCCTGGTAGCCGCAGCCGGTGCCAATTTCCAGGACCTTGCCGGGCTGGGGAATATCTTCCACCAGCGCCTGGGACATCAACCCCACGATGAACGGCTGGGATATGGTCTGCCCGTAGCCGATGGGCAACGCGACGTCCTCGTAGGCGCGGCTTGCCAGAGCCTCGTCGACGAAAAGGTGGCGGGGAATGTGGCGCATGGCGTCCAGCACGCGGTGGTCGCGTATGCCCGAATCCATCAGCCGTCTCAGCAGCCGGTCGCGGGTTCTCGCGGAGGTCATGCCGATGCCCTTGCGGTCCCTGATGCTCAATACTGCAGGCCCCGCAGCCAGGCGTCGGTCTGCTCAATCTCGCCATGCTTGGACAGGTCCGTGGTCAGCGGCGTCACCGACACGATGCCGCGGCGAACGGCGTCGAAGTCCGTGCCTTCCCCGGCGTCCTGCTCGACCCCCGGCGGGCCCACCCAGTAAATGGTTTCCCCGGACGGATCGGTGTCCCGCACCGCGGCCTCGGACTTGTGCCGGTTGCCCAGGCGCGTGGCCCGTGAGCCCCGGATCCCGGACAAGGGCACATTCGGGACGTTGACGTTCAGTATGGTTTCCGGTGGAAGATGCTTCATCGCCCGGATCATCTCCACCACGATGGCCGCCGCGGTGTCGAAGTGCGTGGGCTTGGGGCCGGCCAGCGAGACCGCCATGGCCGGATACCCCAGCCAGCGGCCCTCCATAGCGGCCGCCACCGTTCCGGAGTACAGCACGTCGTCGCCGAGGTTCCCGCCCCGGTTGATGCCGGAGATGATCATGTCCGGCTCCTCGGGCATCAGGCCGGTGATGGCCAGGTGCACGCAGTCGGTGGGGGTGCCGTCCACGAACAGAAAGCCGTTCGGGGCCTGCTGCACCCGCAGCGGCTGCTTCAGGGTCAGAGAATGACTGGCGCCGCTGCGGTCGCGGTCCGGCGCCACCACCGTCACGTCGGCGACCGTGCCGACCGCCGCTGCCAGGGTCTCGATCCCGGGCGACAGGTAGCCGTCGTCGTTGCTGATCAGGATTCTCAAGTCGACTGCTGCTCAATACTGCGCAAGGCGCGTTACCGGATCGAATTCTTATAGCCGCGCGGCCGCCGCGCTTCGCTCGCAGCATGCCGGGACGCAATGCAGATGGCCGGAGGACGCCGCACAAACGGAATTATAACCGCTATCGTCGAAAGCGTACCGGGTTTACGGGCAGGGCTCGCGGCTCCGCCGGCCCGGCGTGGGGTAGCCGTCGCGGAAAAATGGTCGGGGCGAGAGGATTTGAACCTCCGACCACCTGACCCCCAGTCAGGTGCGCTACCAGGCTGCGCCACGCCCCGATGCTTCGTGCACGATCAACCCGGGTCGAGTCGGCCCGGGTGGCGTATTGTACATACACGGCAGGGGATTCGGGAATACAAAACAACCCCGCACCGCCCCGCCGGGCGACAGGGAATCAGTCCTGCAGGATGGCGACGACTTCGTCCAGCTCTTTGACCAGGTCCGAGATGATCTCCTTGCGCGGCGGCTTGACCGGGCGGATCATGGCGTCGTTGCCGTCGCCGTCGGACTGCTCGAGCTTATTGCGGGCCCCGCTGATGGTGAAGCCCTCGACGTACAGCAGGCTGCGGATGGTGCGGATCAACTGGACCTCGTGGCGCTGGTAGTAGCGTCGGTTGCCGCGCCGCTTGACAGGCTTGAGCTGGGGGAACTCCTGCTCCCAGTAGCGCAGGACATGGGGCTTGACCGCGCACAGCTCGCTGACTTCCCCGATTGTGAAGTACCGCTTGCTGGGAATCGGCGGCAGGGTCGAATTGTCGCCCGGGTCCAACATTATTGGGTGGCCTCACTGGTCTGGCCTGACTGCTTGATATTGTCGGCATTGGCCGACACCCGGTCCTTCAGCTTCTGGCTGGCCTTGAAAGTGACGACGCGACGGGCGGAAATCGGGATTTCCTCGCCTGTTTTGGGGTTGCGGCCGGGCCGCGAATTCTTCTCCCGCACACCGAAGTTCCCGAATCCGGACAGCTTCACGGGCTGACCAGCCTCCAGTGCCTCCCTGATCTTCTCGAAGAACAACTCGACAAACTCTTTCGCCTCGCGCTTGTTCAACCCCAATTCATTGAATAACGTGTCTGCGAGGTCTGCTTTGGTAACCGCCACGTCGTTCTCACTTTATGTTCTTAATTTGGCGCCAAACCGGTCTTGCAGTATATCAAGTACTTTCTTGATGACCGCCTCAACTTCCTGATCTTTAAGGGTGCGCGAAGAATTCCGTAAGGTCAAGCCAATGCCTACACTTTTTCCGCTTGATGTTTCCCGGGGCGGGTGATACAGATCAAAAATCTCCACCCCCGAAAGCATGTCGCCGGCCGTTTCCCGCACGGCGCCGGTCAGTTCGGCAACCGGCTGGTCGCGGTCCACCGTCAACGACAGGTCGCGGCGGATCGCTGGAAACCGTGACACACCCTGGTATTCCGGCAGGCGCCGGCGGCTGACCGCGGCAAGCTCCAGCTCGAACATGTACAGCGGCGCATCCAGATCCAGCTCGGCCTGCAGTCCCGGGTGCATCCGGCCCACCCAGCCGACGGTGTTTCCATCCAGCACGATGGCGGCACCCTGCCCCGGGTGCAGTGCCTCGTGCCCGCCCGGATTGAACATAAACGCCTCCTGCCGCGCGCTCAGCGCCAGCAGGGCCTCGACATCGGATTTCACGTCGAAAAAGTCGGCCTTCCTCGCATCCAGGCCCCACTGTACCGGGTGAACGAGGCCAGTGGCGACGCCTCCGATGACCGGTACCTCCTGCATGCCCGAGCCGTTCGTCCGGAACACCTTGCCGGTCTCGAACAGCCGCACCCGGGTGTGCTGGCGGTTCAGGTTGCCCACCGCCGCCTGCACCAGCCCGGTCCACAGGGTGGCGCGCATGACGTTCATCTTGTCGGTCAGCGGATTGGCCAGCGCCAGGCCGCGGGCCCCGGGCGCCAGCCTGGACTGCACGACATCATCCACGAAGCTGTAGTTGATCGCCTCGTGATAGCCGCGCTCGACCAGCACCTGCTTGATGCGCGCCTGCGGCACGTCGCTTTCCGAGCCGGCGCTCGCCGTGGCCGGCATGTGCGGCAGGTTGGCCGGGATGGTGTCATAGCCGCGCACCCGCGCGATCTCCTCGATGAGGTCGCACTCACGCTCCAGGTCGAAGCGATAGGACGGCGGCGTGACCCGCCAACCGCCGGCAGTCTCCGCCAGCGGTGAGCCGATGCGGCCGAGGATGCCGCGGGCCTCGCGCCTCGGCACGTCGGTGCCCAGCAGGCGATTGACGTTCTGATGCCAGACGCGGATAGGCGGTCGCCTGGGCAGGTAGCGCTTCAAACGCCGGTCCACGAGCGGGCCGGCGACGCCACCGGCGATGCTGGTGATCAGGTGCGTGGCGTAGTGACTGGCGGCATCCGGCAGCATCGCGTCGACTCCGCGCTCGAAGCGGAACGAGGAATCGGTCTGCATGCCGAAGCGCCGCGCCCGGCCGGCTATGGTCTGCGGCCGAAAGTGCGCCGCCTCGAAAACAATGGCCGTGGTGTCGTCGGAAATGGCGCTGTCGGCGCCGCCCATGATGCCGGCCAGGCCGATGGGCTGCTCGTGGTCGGCGATGATCAGGGTTTCGGGATCCAGGGTTACGCTGGACCCGTCCAGCAGGGCCAGGCTTTCGCCCTCGCCGGCGTAGCGCACCCGGATCCCCTTCTCGATCCTGTCGGCGTCGAAGGCATGCATCGGCTGCCCCAGCTCGAGCATCACATAGTTGGTCACGTCCACCACGGGGCTCAACGGCCGCAGCCCGCAGCGGCGCAGCCGCTCGGCCATCCACATCGGGGTTGTCGCGCTGGTGTCCAGGCCTTCCACGCGGCGGCCGACATAGCGCGGGCAGGCGGCCCCCGCCTGCAGCTCCACCTGCGGCCGGGTGCGGATCCCGGACTCCACCCCGGGCACGTCCTGCTGCTTCAGGCGGGCGCCCGTGAGCACCGACAACTCGCGCGCGACGCCCAGGATGCTCAGGCAGTCGCCGCGATTCGGGGTCAGGTCGAATTCGATCAGCGGATCGTCAAAGGCCAGCGTCTCATCCACCGGCCGGCCGACCCGG
>JBEPXV010000191.1:0-5024 GCA_041641695.1 Gammaproteobacteria bacterium
CCACTTTCACCAACGGACGCTGGTTGATGGTGGTGTTCTGGTTGGACCGCTGGTACTTGGTGAGGTTGTAGATATCCACCCCGGGCTCGCCGGCAACGGTCTCGTCATCGTTGACCCGCACCACGATTCGCGCCGAATCCACCGAGTCCACTTCCCCGCCACGGCGCGCCACTACCGTGACGCCCGAGTCAATGGCCACGATCCGCTCCATGCCGGTGCCCACCAGCGGCTTCTCGCTGCGCACCGTCGGCACGGCCTGGCGCTGCATGTTGGAGCCCATCAACGCGCGGTTGGCGTCATCGTGCTCCAGGAACGGCACCATGGACGCCGCCACCGAAACGATCTGGGAGGGCGCCACGTCGATGTAATCCACCTTGTCGGGCGTCGACAGCGTGAACTCGTTCAGGTGCCGGCAGGAAATCAACTCGTCAGTCAGCCTGCGCTTGTCATCCACCGCGGCGTTGGCCTGGGCGATGACGTAGTTGCGCTCGACAATGGCGGACAGGAAATCGATCTTGTCGGTGACCTTGCCGTTCTCCACCTTCCGGTATGGCGTTTCCAGGAAGCCGTAGTCATTGGTCCGGGCAAAGCAGGCCAGCGAGTTGATCAGGCCGATGTTGGGGCCTTCCGGCGTCTCGATCGGGCAGACCCGACCGTAGTGCGTGGGATGCACGTCCCGGACCTCGAAGCCCGCCCGCTCGCGGGTCAGGCCGCCGGGGCCCAGCGCGGACACGCGCCGCTTGTGGGTCACCTCCGACAGCGGGTTGGTCTGGTCCATGAACTGCGACAACTGGCTGGAACCGAAAAATTCCTTTACCACCGCGGATACCGGCTTGGCGTTGATGAGTTCCTGCGGGGTCAGGTTCTCCGACTCCGCCATGCTCAGGCGCTCGCGCACGGCGCGCTCGACGCGCACCAGGCCGACGCGGAACTGGTTCTCCACCAGCTCACCCACCGAGCGCACCCGGCGGTTGCCCAGGTTGTCGATGTCGTCGATCTCGCCGATGCCGTTCTTCACGTCGATCAGGGTCTTCATGACGTCGACGATGTCTTCCTTGCTCAGGGTGCCCGCTCCGTCGTCACTGTCGCGGCCGAGCCGGCGGTTGAACTTCATGCGGCCCACCGCCGACAGGTCGTAGCGGTCCGCGTTGAAGAACAGATTGTTGAACAGCGCCTGCGCCGCTTCCTTCGTGGGCGGCTCGCCGGGACGCATGATGCGGTAGATCTCCACCTGCGCTTCGACGTCGGTCTTGGTGTTGTCGATGCGCAGCGTCTCGGAGATGTACGGGCCCTGGTCGAGGTCGTTGGTGTAGATGGTCTCGATCCGGGAGAAGCCCGCTTCGATGATCTTCTCCACGAGCTCCTCGGTGAGCACGTCATTGGCCTGGGCCAACACCTCGCCGGTCTCGGTATCCACCATGTCCTTGGCCAGCGTGCGGCCCGCGATATGGGAGGCGGGCACCTCGATGCGCTTGTACTTGCCCTTCTCCAGCTCCCGGACGTGCCGGGCCGTGATCCGCTTGCCCCCTTCGACCATCACCTCGCCCTTCGAGCTGGTCAGGTCGAAACCCAGCTGCTCGCCGCGGAGCCTCTGGGGCACGAGGTCCATCTTGATGCCCTTGGAGGACAGATGAAAGACGTCATTGTCGAAGAACATCTCGAGAATTTCTTCCATGGTGTACCCGAGCGCCTTGAGCAGCACCGTCGCGGGAAGCTTGCGGCGCCGGTCGATGCGGATATACAACATGTCCTTGGGATCGAACTCGAGGTCCAGCCAGGACCCGCGATAGGGGATGATCCGCGAGGAGAAAAGCAGCTTGCCCGAGGAATGGGTCTTGCCCCGGTCGTGGTCGAAGAACACACCCGGCGACCGGTGCAGCTGCGACACGATAACCCGCTCGGTGCCGTTTATAATGAACGTGCCGTTCTCCGTCATGAGCGGAATCTCGCCCATATAGACGTCCTGTTCCTTCACGTCGTGAACGGTCTTGGTCCCGGTGGCCTCGTCCTTCTTGTAAACCACCAGCTGCAGCAGCACCCGCAGCGGGGCTGAATAAACCAGTCCGCGCTGCTGGCATTCCTTCACATCGAACGGCGGCGTGCCGAGGCGGTAGCTCACGAACTCGAGCTGGGCATTGCCGTTGTAGCTCTCAATGGGAAACACCGATCTGAAAGCCGCCTGCAAACCGACCTCCCGCCGCTGGTCGATCCCGACGTCCTCTTGCAGGAATTTGCGGTAAGATTCTTTCTGCGTGGCCAAAAGATAAGGAACCCGCAGTACCGATCCGCTCTTGCGGAAACTCTTTCGCAGGCGCTTTCTTTCAGTGAAGGAATAACCCATGGTTACCTCGTGGTTTGACCGTGTAGCACTAACTTAATACTGGAAAAGGCTTTCCAGCCTTTCGCGTTCCTGGCTCCGTAAACACCGCGTCCCTGCATCATCCTGCATGCACCGGCCCGCTCTTCCCGGTGAGCGGCGCGTCGTCCATTGCCGGCCCGCGGGTATTCGCCGGCGGTTCAACAGACAGCAGAAGGCCCGCGGCGCGTCTGTGCGCCGCCGGCCCGTGCTGCATCCCACAATGCAAGATCCAATCTGGTATTGATGCGAATCCTACTTGAGCTCTACTGAAGCGCCCGCTTCCTCGAGCTGGGATTTGATGCTCTCCGCGTCGTCCTTGCTGGCGCCTTCCTTGACCGCCGAAGGCGCGCTCTCGACGAGCTCCTTGGCCTCTTTCAAACCCAGGCCAGTGATGGCGCGAACCGCCTTGATGACACCGACCTTGTTCTCGCCGAAGCTGCTGAGCATGACGTCGAACTCATCCTTCTCTTCCGCCGCTTCGGCGGCTTCGCCACCCGCAGCCGCGGGGGCCGCTGCCGCGACCGCCTGAGCGGATACTCCGAATTTTTCCTCCATGTCCTTGATCAGATCGGACAATTCGAGGACCGACATGTTGCCGATCGTTTCGAGCAACTCTTCTTTGGAAACAGCCATTTCTAAACTCCTGAAACCTGTGAATTAAACTGTTGAAATCGTCTGTATCAAGCGGCCTGCTTCTGGTCCCGGACCGCCGCCACAGTGCGCACAAAGCCGGCGGGCACCTCGTTCAATGTCTGAACGAACTTGGTGACCGGCGCCTGCATAGTGCCGAGCAGCGTCGCCAGCAGCTCATCACGGGACGGCAGCTTGGCCAGGGCCTTGGCGTCAGCCTCGGACAGGACCTTGCCTCCCATTGCGCCGACCTTGATGGTCAGGACTTCTTTGAAGTCCTTGGCGTACTTGTCGAGCAGCTTCGCCGCGGCCACCGGATCTTGCGAGGCGGCCAACGCCGTGGGTCCGACGAAATGCTCTTCGAGGCACGCGAAGTCGGTATCCCGCACAGCCCGCTTTGCCAGGTTGTTCTTGACGACTTTCAGGAACACCCCGGTATCGTGGGCCTCGCGGCGCAGCGCGGTCATCTGGGCCACCGTCAATCCACGGTAATCGGCCACGAACGCCGCCTGGGCACCCGACAACGCATTGGAGACATGCTCGACAACCGCCTTTTTGTCTTCAAGACTCAGGCTCATATGAGCTTCACTCCCGATGTTGCGACCAACGCACAGTTTTCAGGATTCCGGCAATAATCCCTCTGCCCCCTGCAATCTTTACGTGGTCTGCGCAGGAAATTAAGGAAACCGGGCCACTTCGATGCCCGCCTCCCACCTGCGGTCTGAGACATCCCGGCACGCGGTTTGACCACGGCCGGGCACTGAACCGGCGGGCCGTCCCGGCCAGCCGCGTCATCGCCCGTCGATCTGACAATTAAACGGGTAATGACGATCTATCCACGCGCACACCCGGCCCCATGGTGGTGGACAGGGTGACGCGTCTGAAATACTGGCCCTTCGCCGCCGCCGGTTTGGCGCGGTGCAGGGCGCTCACCAGGGCCTGGAAGTTCTCCTTGAGGGCCTCCACGTCGAAGGACGCCTTGCCGATCGGGCAGTGGATCACACCCGCCTTGTCGACGCGGTACTGTATCTGCCCGGCCTTGGCGTCCCTGACCGCCTGGGCGACATCATTGGTAACCGTGCCCACCTTGGGATTGGGCATCAGTCCGCGCGGCCCGAGAATCTGGCCAAGTTTGCCCACCACCTTCATCGTCGCGGGGGTGGCGATGACGACGTCGAAATCGAAGTCTCCCTTCTGCACCTGCTCGGCCAGATCCTCCATGCCCACGACATCGGCGCCGGCTTCCGCGGCGGCCTCCGCGTCCGGCCCCTCGGCGAATACGGCAACCTTCATGGTCTTGCCGGTACCGCGCGGCAGCACCGTGGAGCCCCGGACGGCCTGGTCGGACTTCTTGGCGTTGATGCCGAGATTGACCGCCACGTCCACGGACTCGTCAAACCTGGCGCTGGCCGTCTGCTTGACCAGCTGCAGCGCTTCGTCCAGGGGGTAGTAGGTGTTGCGATCCACCACCCCGGCGAGTTTCTCCAGTCTCTTGCCTGCTTTGCCGCCCATCGTCAAACCTCCTCCGTGTCGAGGCCCATGCTGCGGGCACTTCCGGCAATAATTCGAACGGCGTCATCCATGCTGTACGCGTTCAGGTCGGCCATCTTTGTCTCGGCGATCTCCTGGAGCTGGGCGCGGCTGACTTTGCCGACCTTGTCGCGGTTCGGCACGGCACTGCCCTTGCCGACTCCGGCGGCCTTCTTCAGCAGAATCGACGCCGGCGGCGTCTTCTTGATGAAGGTAAAGCTCTTGTCGCTGTAGACCGTGATTACCACCGGAATGGGCAGACCCTTCTCGGTATCCTGGGTCTCGGCGTTGAACGCCTTGCAGAACTCCATGATATTCACGCCGTGCTGGCCCAGCGCCGGGCCCACCGGCGGACTGGGGTTCGCTTCCCCCGCCGGCACCTGCAGCTTGATCAATGCGTTGACTTTCTTCGCCATCTGGATAATCTCCCGGGTTCGAACGCCCTACCGACCTGCGCTTTCGGGCTCCCCGTATTACGTTAGTGTCACCGGAGCGTGTCCGGCCT
>JBEPXV010000192.1:0-4967 GCA_041641695.1 Gammaproteobacteria bacterium
TTCGATGTCATGTCCCCGGCTGCCAGCGCGGTGCTGACGCTGCTCGAGGAGCACGGACTGGCGCAGAAGCGCTTCACCGGCGCCGGTATCGAGGATCCCGACGTGCGTGTCGTTGAATGCCGCGACGCCGGGGACGAATGGCGATATGTCGCGCGCTGGGCGCGTGTGGAGCTGAGCGCGAACCCGGGCGCTGAGCTGGGGGTGATCTGCCCGGATCTTCATACCCGGCGCGACGAGATCGAGGAGATTCTCGAAGATGTCCTGCATCCGGAGATGCCGTGGCGCGTCGACGCGCCCCGCGTCTTCCACCTGTCCCTGGGCCGGCCGCTGGTGGAGTACCCCATCGCCGGGTCAGCCCTCGATCTGCTGCGCTGGACCGGGCGGCGGATATCCTTCGAGACCATTTCGCGTACCCTGCGTTCGCCTTACCTGGGATCGGGCGGCGACCTGGATGCGCGCGTTGCATTCGAGCTGGCGCTGCGCGCCAGGGGGCGGGAATCCTTCTCTATTGCCCAACTGGAAACCCTCGCGGGCGAGCGCCCGGAGCTGGCGGAGCTCAGCCACCTGCTGGGTGCGGCGCGCCGCCTCGACACCCCGCGGCAGTCTGATCCGGGCGGCTGGTCGGCGTTTTTCAGCGACTGGCTGAGGGCCTTCAACTGGCCCGGTGAGCGGTCCCTCGACAGCCATGAATACCAGGCCGTCAACGCCTGGCGCGAGCAGCTGTCACGGTTCGCGGGGCTGAACACCATCCAGGAGCGATGGTCTCTGTCGGACGCCCTCGGCAAGCTGTCCGCCATGGCGTCGGCGCGCATCCTGCAGGTCCACGACGACCAGGCGCCCCTGCAGGTCATGGGGGCCGCCGAATCCGCCGGCCTGTGGTTTGACCGGATCTGGCTCGCCGGCATGAGCGACGGCGTGTGGCCGCCGCCGGCTCAGCCGGATCCGTTCCTCCCGGTGTCCCTGCAGAAGCGCAGCGGCATGCCGGAGTCCTCGGCGGAGTCCGTGCTGGCCCACACCCGCGCCCGCACAGCGGGATTGCTGGCCGGCGCCCCGCGCGTCACGATCAGCTTCTCCGGCGAAAGCGGTGACGCCCCCGAGACCTTGAGCCCGTTGTTCGTCGACCACCGGGTCGCCAACCCCGAAAATGAGGAGGCCTATCACGGACGCGTCGACGAGCTGCTGCGCAGCGCCCCCCGCCTGGAGCGGATCGAGGAACACCACGCGCCGCCGCCGCCCGACCGCGTACTGCGCGGAGGGGTTGCGCTGGTTGCCGACCAGGCCCAGTGCCCGTTCCGCGCCCTGGCTCACCACCGACTTTACGCCCGGGACCTGGAAGAGGTGGCGCCGGGCCTGGATCCCGGCACGCGGGGAAGTATCGTGCACGATGCCCTGCGGCGGGTCTGGGATGCGCTGGGTGACAGCGACGCGCTGAATGGCCTGGATGAAGCGGGCGTTGACGCCCTGGTCGAGTCCTGCGCGTCCGGGGCCCTCGACGGCGAGATCGCCGACTCGCCGTTTCGTCAGCGGTTCCTCGAACTGGAAAGGGGCCGCCTGGCGGGGCTGCTGCGGGAGTGGCTGGCCCTGGAAAAGGAGCGGCCCTGGTTCCGTGTCGCAGGCACGGAGACGGCCATGAGCGCCGAGCTGGGCGGCGCCCGGTTCAATGTGCGGGTGGACCGGATCGACGAGCTGGCCGACGGCCGCCGCTTGATCATCGATTACAAGACGGGCCGGCTGCCGGGCATCGCGGCCTGGGTGGACCCGCGGATCGAGGAGCCGCAGCTGCCGATCTACGCTTCCAGCATCGCCGACGACATCGCCGCGCTGGCGCTGGCGGGTATCCGCAGGGGCGAATGTGAGCTGCGCGGCGTAGCCGACAACGTCGAGGGCCTGCCTTCCCTGAAGCCGGTGAGCGACCTGGCGTTCACGGATATGTCCAGCCTCAGGTCCTGGTGGGCCTCGGCGCTGGGAAGCCTGGTCGGCGAGTACCGCGAAGGCGTCGCCCGGGTCGATCCCAAGCGCCCGGATACCTGCCGCTACTGCGACGCCATGCCGCTTTGCCGGGTGTTCGAGCGCGGCGAGCCGGCAGGGTGACGCGCGCCATGGGCGGGCAGGGCAGTGATCAGGCGGTGCGCGAGCGCGCCTTGTCCGTGGACGGTTCGTTCATCGTCCAGGCACCGGCCGGCTCGGGCAAGACCGAGCTGCTCATTCAGCGCTATCTCAACCTGCTCGGCCATGTGCGCGAGCCCGAGGAGATCGTTGCCATCACCTTCACGCGCAAGGCAGCGGGGGAAATGCGGGAGCGCATCGTGGAAGCGCTGCGCCGGGCCGCCGCGGCAGACGCCGGCGCCGGCGGTGTCGAAGCGGCGCGCATGACACTGGCCAGGCGGGCCATCAACAACGACCGCCGGCAGGGCTGGGAGATCGTCAGTCAGCCTTCACGCCTGCAGATACAGACCATCGACGCCCTGTGCCTGTCCCTTACCCGGCAGCTTCCCTACCTGTCCGGGTTCGCGTCGCCATCCGGCATCCTGGACGACCCCGGTGCCGCCTACCGCCGGGCTGCTGTCGACACCGTCCGGCTGCTCGGGGGTGGCAACCAAGCCTGGCGCGAAGCCCTGCAGCGCTTCCTGTTCCATGTCGACAACGACGTGGCGCGGGCAACCGGCCTACTGTCCGCCATGCTGGCATCGCGCGACCAGTGGCTGCGCTATCTCGGCGGCGACCGGGTATCGCGGGCGAGTATCGAAACGGCCTGGCGCAACACCATCGAAGCATACCTGCGGCGCGTCGACGAGACCTTTCCGGCAGCCTGCAAGGCGGCGCTGGTCGAATGCGCTGATGCCGCGGCGCGGCAGCTCGTCGATACGGGTCCGGCGCCCGGCGCGGCCGCCTGGCTCGACGACCCGGGTTTCCCGGCGCCGCGAATCGACCAACTGGCCCGCTGGCGCTTCCTGGCGGAGCTGCTCGTTACCCAGTCGGCGCAGTGGCGCAAGCAGGTGAACAAAAACCAGGGCTTTATGCCGCAAAGCGATGCCAAGCAGGCGATGCAGGCACTGCTGGCTTCCCTGGCTGGCGACGAGGAGCTACCCGGACTCCTGCATGCGCTCAAATCACTCCCCGACCCGGAGCTCGTCGACGGGCAGGCCGCGGTGCTGGACGCCATGGTGACCGTGCTCAAGCTGGCGGTCGCGCAGCTGCAGCTGATCTTCGAGGAATCCGGGCAGGTGGATTTCGTCGAAGTCACGCAGCGGGCCAACCACGCCCTGGGCGCCCTCGAGGAGCCCAGCGACCTGGCCCTGAAGCTCGATTACCGGATCCAGCATCTGCTGGTGGACGAGTTCCAGGACACATCCGTGACCCAGCGGGACCTGCTCCGCTTGCTGACCCAGGGATGGGCGCCGGGCGACGGCCGGACGCTGTTCCTGGTGGGGGATCCCATGCAGTCCATCTACCGGTTCCGCCAGGCGGAAGTGGGCGTGTTCCTGGAAATCTGGGAAAACGGCCTGGATACGGTGCCGGTGGAGCCGCTGCGCCTGTATAGCAATTTCCGATCCACCCCGCAGGTCGTCGAATGGGTTAACCTGGTATTCAGCGAATGCTTTCCGGCGCGCTCCGACAGCCAGTCCGGCGCGGTGGCCTATGCGGCCTCCGTCCCCCAGCGGCAGGCGGCCGCCGGAGCCGGCGTGACCATCCACCCGTTCGTCGATTGCCCCGAAACCGCGTACGCCGACCGGCTCGCGGTGTTGCTCGGCGAAGCCCTCGGCCGCACCGGCAGCGTCGCGGTCCTGGTGCGGTCACGTTCCCACCTGGGGCCCTTGCTGCCGGCGCTGCGAGCCCGGGACATCCCGTACACGGGGATGGATATCGCGGCGCTGATCGACCAGCCGGCGGTGCGGGACCTCAACAGCCTGACTCGCGCGCTGCTGCATCCCGGCGACCGCATGGCGTGGCTGGCTCTCCTGCGGGCTCCCTGGTGCGGGCTGCTGCTTGAAGATCTGATCACCGTCGCGGAGACGCGGGCACCTACGGTCTGGGCCGCCTTGCACGAGCCGCGGATGCCTGCCGGGCTCACCCGGGACGGCCGCTCCAGGCTCGAGCGCTTCAAGGCCGCGCTGTCGGACGCCATGACGCAGCGCGGCCGGCTGAGCCTGCGCCGGTGGGTCGGAAGGACCTGGATGGCGCTTGCCGGGCCGGCCGTGATCGACGCCTCCGAGCGCCGGCACGTGCAGACCTACCTCGAGCTGCTGGGCCGGTATCAGTCCGGCACGAGTCTGGTGGACGAGCAGGCCTTCAGCGAGGCGTTGCGGACGCACTGGGCGCACGCGGAGGCCCGCCCGGATGCCGTTCAGCTCATGACGATTCACCGTGCCAAGGGCCTGGAGTTCGACGAGGTTTTCCTGCCGGCTTTGGAACGCCCCCCGCGCGGCGACGACAAGCGCCTCCTGCTGTGGGAGGAGCCCGCGGCTACCCGCGGCCTGCTGCTGGCTGCCCTGTCGGCCCGCGGCGCGCCGGAGGACCGGCATTACCAGTACCTGCGCGCCCTGCAGGCCGGCAAGTCGCGTAACGAGCACGACCGGCTTCTGTACGTGGCCTGCACCCGTGCCCGCGACCGGCTGCACCTGCTCGCCAGCCTGTCCAGCCGCGACGATGAGCCGTTGCCGCCACAAAAGGGCAGCCTGCTGCAGCGCATCTGGCCAAGTGTCGCGACGCGGTTCACCGAACCCGCCCCGCAAGCGGCTGATGCCCGGCGCGACGAAGCCGGCCGGTCCGGGGCGGGCCAGCCCCTCAGGCGAATACCCGAAGACTGGGCCCCGCCGGCCTGCCCCGACCGGATACCCGTGGCGGCCGCGGCCCCGGTAGACGAGCAGCGCGTCGAGTTTTCCTGGGTGGGCGAGACCGCCCGTCATGTCGGCGTGCTGGTGCACGAGTTGATGCAGCGCATTGCGGCGGAAGGACTGGACGCGTGG
>JBEPXV010000193.1:0-4953 GCA_041641695.1 Gammaproteobacteria bacterium
AATATCATCGTCGGGGATGACGCCGCCGCCGGCGACAATGATGTCCCCGGCGTCGTGGTGCTGCAGCGCCTGCATGATCCTGGGGAAGACCGTCATGTGCGCCCCGGACAGGATGGAAACGCCGAGAATGTCGACGTCCTCCTGCACGGCCGCGGCGACGACTTCCTCGGGCGTACGGTGGAGGCCGGAATACACTACATCCATCCCCGCATCGCGCAGCGCCCGGGCGACTACCTTGACGCCGCGGTCGTGGCCATCGAGGCCCACCTTTGCGAGCAGTACACGGATGTTCCCCTCCGGCCCGGGGGCGGCTTGCGCTGCGTTGTCTGCCATATCTGTCACCTCTCTCCGGCTGCGGCCCGGTCCACGTACCCGGTACGGGCCATTTCGTTTTCGAACCAGGCGGCGGCGCGCTCGACGTGCCGGCGTGCGGCGGCTTCCGCTTCCGTGGCATCGCCGGCGCATACGCCGTCCAGTATGGCGGCGTGATCCTGCCAGACCTGGTCCTGGTTGTGGTCGTCGCCGAGGATGGCCTGCATGACGCGGCGGGTGTGATTCCAGTGCGAGGCCATTGTCTCGAGGATCATGGCGTTGCCCGCCGCCTCGCAGATGAGCTGGTGGAATGCCATGTCTGCCGCGATGAGCTCAGGGATGTCGCGACGCGCGGCGGCTCGCCGCCCGCGCTCCAGCACCGCGTCGCCGCGCCGGCGGAGCCCGGGACCGGCGCGGCGGGCCGCCAGGCCGGCGCTGACCTGGTCGATCCCGGCGCGCAGCTCGTAGAGCTCGCGGACGAAGCGCCCCTCGATGGGCGCGACCTTGACCCCCCGCCGCCCGGCCGGATGCAGGAATCCTTCCGACTGGAGCCGCCTGAGGGCCTGGCCGACGGGCAGGCGCGATACGTCGAGCTGCTTCGCGAGCCCGTCCTGGGTGAGGCGTTCCCCCGGCGAGAGCGTGCCATTGCAGATCCCTTCCACGACACGGTCGTAGACGAGCTCGGGCAACGGTTTCTGGTGGCCAATGGCGTCCACGGCACCCTCCATTACTGAATTCTGTATACCGTATACCAAAGATACAAGTATTGCCACGGCAAATGCGCCTGCCGGGGGAACACTGTGACGTCGCCGTGCGTCCAGGGGAATCCAGGCCGCGGGCCTGGCTGCCGATAATCAACCAGTAAAAGGGGAGACCAATATGTCCGATACCACCCGCGACCTCGTCGTTGTGCTGACGCACGGGGCCGACCACGAGCTGTCCTCGGTCGCCTTCACTGTCGCGAACGGCGGCTTAACGGCGGGACTCAACGTGTCCATCTTTCTCACCAGTGCCTCCGTGGACCTGGTACGCAAACAGAGCATCGGAGAAAAAATGGGGTCAGAGAGCCATTTTTCTTGACATTAGATGTTGGACTCACAAAGGATCAAAAATGGCTCTCTGACCCCATTTTTTCCCGCTAAGACGCCGCCCGGCTTACCTGCAGGGACGGTTTGTTCGACAGCGTCTGGAATACGACGCAGTAGCGTTCCGTGAGCTTGAGCAGATCCGCTATCTGCTCGTCATCGGCGTCGGTATCGAGCCGGAAGCTGAGCCGGATCTCCTTGAAGCCCACCGGCGCGGACTTGTCCACGCCCAGGGTGCCCCGGAAGTCCAGATCGCCCTCCGCCTGAATCTCGGCGTCGCGAAGCTCGACTCCCATGGCGGTGGCCACGGCGTTCAGAGTGACGCCGGCGCACGCCGCGAGGGCTTCCAGCAGCATGTCCCCGGAGCACAGGGCGGACCCATCGCCGCCGGTGGCCGGATGCAGTCCGGCTTCCGCCATGGCGCGGCCGGTATCCACCTTGCAGGTCACGTTCTCGCCGATGCTGCCGGTCGCTTTCAGCGTGACAAGCGCCCTGTCGGGCTCGCTGCGATACAGCTCTTTCAAGGGTGCCTGCAGACTGCGCAGATTCTCCGCGTTCATGGCCATGTTCGCGCTCCCCCCATTCGATGGGTTACAGTAGCCGACTGTCAAAAGCATACGCCCGGCGCGAGCCTGCACGCAACAATGTACACGCCGTTCTGGAAAGCAAAGTCACTGCAGGCAATGAGCGACCTCGAGTGGGAGTCGCTGTGCGACGGCTGCGGCCGGTGCTGTTTGATCAAGTTTCAGGACGAGGATACGGGGCGAGTGGCTTATACCGACATAGCCTGCCGCCTGCTGGATACGGAAACCTGCCGGTGCCGGAGCTATGCCGATCGCACCCGGCTGGTGAGTGAATGCCTGGACCTGCGCCGGGAGGACGCAGAGACATTCGGATCCCTGCCTTCCACCTGCGCGTACCGGTTGCTGCACGAAGGCCGCGACCTGCCCGAATGGCACCCCCTGCTGACCGGCGACCCCGACTCCGTGCACAAGGCCGGGATCTCGGTTCGGGGACGCGTCACTTCCGAGGATTTCGTGCACCCGCGGGAGATTGAAGACCGTGACGTGGAGTGGCCGCGGTAAAAAATAAAAAATAGGGGTCAGAGAGCCATTTTTGCACCCATGTAAGCTTAATCTTCAGATGTCAAAAAAATGGCTCTCTGACCCCTATTTTTTCCTATTTTTTTCACGGCGGGCCGATGAACGCGACCAGTTCGTCCAGCACCTCGTTGGGTTTCTCGCTCATCATCAGGTGGCCGCAGTCGAGGACCTTCAGCGTGGCGCCGGGAATGGTCGCAACCAGGTCACGCGCGACCTTCAGCGGGGTCATGATGTCGCCGCGCCCCGCGATCATCAGCGTCGGGCAGTCGATCCGGGCGGCGCTATCCAGCCCCTGCCCGTACTCGTTGCAGGCATTCAGGTCGTTGAACAGCACCCCCGGCCCGGCGCGCTCCAGGAGCCGGATCGCCGAGCCCGTCATCCACATGCCCGGGGTTTCGCTGCCGCCCATTTGCGCCGCGGCGCTGTGCCCCCAGATGTTGATCATGTCGAAGCCGGCATGCCGGTTCTCGCGGGCGGCGTTCAGCAGCGGCTCGGCGACCGGCATCGGTACCGCGCTGCCCAGCAGTGCCAGGCGGTCGGTGCGTTCCGGACAGCGGGCTGCCGCTTCGAGGGTGACCAGGGATCCCATGCTGTGGCCCACCAGGGTCGCCTTGTCGACGCCCAGGGTATCCACGACGGACCAGACCCATTCCGCCATATCGGGAATAGTCGTCCGCAGCGGTCCCCCGGTCCGGCCGTGCCCCGGCAGGTCCACCGCCAGCACGTTGCGCCCGTGGTGCGCGAAGTAGCGGCTCTGCAGCAGCCATACGGTATGGTCCAGGGCGGCGCCGTGCACGAAGAGGATCGATTCCCGGGCCGGATCGAAGTCGCGGGCGCCGGTGTAAACATACGTTCTTGTGTTGTTGACGGAGATGTACATGTGGTGGCCCTGGAATCAGGTTTTCTGGGAGCGGCGAAGCCCCCGCTCAAGGTCCTGGACCAGGTCGTCGGAGTCCTCAAGCCCTACCGACAGCCGGATGGTGCCTTCCTCGATTCCCGCGGCGGCCAGGGCCCGGGCGTCCATGCGATGGTGGGTGGTGCTTGCCGGGTGGATCACCAGGGATTTTGCGTCGCCGACATTGGCCAGATGTGAGAATACTTTCAGCGACTCGATGAATCGCCGCCCCGCCTCTCGGCCGCCCTTGACCACGAAGCTGAACACCGCGCCGCAGCCTTTGGGCAGCAGCTCCCCGGCCAGCTCGTGGTCGGGGTGGTCGGGAAGCTCGGGGTAAACCACCGACTCCACCGCTTCGTGCTGGTCCAGGAAACGGACCAGCGTGCGGGTGTTGTCAATGTGGCGCTGCATGCGCAGCGGCAGGGTCTCCACGCCCTGGAGGATGTGAAACGCCGTGGTCGGGCTCATGCAGGCTCCGAAATCCCGGGCGCCTTCCTTGCGGGCGCGCATGATGAACGCGGCGGGGCCGAACTCCTCGGTGAACACCAGGTTGTGAAACCCTTCGTAGGGCTCGGTCAGGGTGGGAAACCTGTCGCTGCTTTCCCAGTCGAAGATGCCGCCGTCCACCAGCAGGCCGCCGATGGCCACGCCATGGCCGCCGAGGAACTTGGTGGCGGAATGAAAGACCAGGTGCGCGCCGTGATCGAACGGCTTGAACAGGTAGGGCGTAGCGAAGGTCGAGTCCAGCAGCAGCGGGATACCGTGGTCTTCCGCGATCCGGGCGACCACGGGGACATTGAGGACATCCAGCCCGGGGTTGCCCAGAATCTCGCCGAACAACAGACGGCTTTCCGGCCGGATGGCCGCCCGGAACGCCTCGGGGTCGCGTGGATCGACGAACGTGGTTTCGATGCCGAAGCGCGGCAGTGTGTAGCTGAGCAGGTTGTGAGACCCGCCGTAGAGGGAGCGCGACGAAACGATATGTGAGCCGGCGCCGAGTATGGTGGTGATCGCCAGATGCATGGCCGCCTGGCCGCTGGCGGTGGCGATGGCACCGACCCCGCCTTCCAACGCGCTGATGCGCTCCTCCAGCACCGCGTTGGTGGGATTGGTGATGCGCGAGTAGACATGGCCGGCGCGCTCCCCATTGAATACCGCCGCCGCCTGGTCCGTATCCCGGAACACGTAAGAGGTCGTTTGATAGATTGGCACGGCGCGCGCGCCGTGCTGCGGGTCCGGCTGCTGGCCGGCGTGCAGCGAGAGCGTGTCGAAATTGATATAGCCGGGCTGGTTCTTCATGAGTGATGACCGTCGCGTGGATGCGCTTGATGTATTTCCGGGCTGGAGTTTATCTGACTGGGAACGAGGGTGCAGATCTTGCCTGCGCAGCCGCGGCGCGTCATCTATCGCAGCGGCGCTTCGGGGCCAACGCCGCATGAGCATGGCGCTCCTGGACATCCGGCCGCGCCGCCACGGCTGCCGCCGAGCGCTCCGGGTTCCCCAACAGACCACATTTGTGCCGCTATTTCATGGAGTTATAATCAAACCCCGCATCCTT
>JBEPXV010000194.1:0-4937 GCA_041641695.1 Gammaproteobacteria bacterium
GCTTCTCCATGGCGTCGATGCCCCCCTGCGCCTTCATCCATTTCAACACCTTGCCGACCATGTAAATGGTGAACACCGGCGGCGTGTTGAACAGCGAGCTCTTGTCGAGGTGTACGTCGTAGCGCAGGTAGCGGGCCACGTCCGGATCGATGTCCGCCAGGATGGAGCGGCGCACAAAGACCATCGCCATTCCCGCCGGGCCGAGATTCTTCTGCACGCCCCCGTACACGAGATCGAACTTCTCCCAGGGTATGCGGCGGGTCATGAAATCCGAGGACATGTCGCCCACCAGCGGGACGTCGACCTCCGGCCACTCATAGAACCGGATGCCGCCGATGGTTTCATTGGACGTGATGTGCACGTAACGTGTGCCGTTCTCGACATTGATCTCGCCGGGGGCCGGCATGCGGGTGTAGCCGTCCGCCGCGCCGTCCCAGGCCGTGTAGATGTCGCCGTAGTGCCGGGCGTCCTTGATGGCGCCCTGGGCCCAGCTGCCGGTATCGACATAGCCGGCCCGACCGCCGCCGGCCAGCAGGTTCATCGGCGCCATGGCGAACTGCAGCGTGGCGCCGCCCTGCACGAACAGCACCCCGAAGTCGTCCGGCACCTCGAACACCTCCATGGCGTCGCGCATCGCCTCCTGGTGGATATCGTCGTATTCCCTGGCACGGTGGCTCATCTCGATCAGCGACATGCCGGTGTCCTGGTAATTCACGAACTCCCGCTGGGCTTCCTCGAGGACTTCCAACGGCAGCGTGCAGGGCCCCGCGCAGAAATTATGAGCACGATTGGTCATGATTGTTTCTCTCCGGTGAAATTTGAGGGCCGCCCGTTTTACACGGATTGCGCCGCCGGCATCAATTCTCGACGTTCACGCAGTGCAGAACCCGGCCCTCGCCGAAGGCATCGATGATCTCCACCACGCCCTGCGCCACCGCGTTCTGGGCCTGGTTGGTGGATGCCCCGATATGGTGCGTGCCGTAAACGTTCGGATGCCGGGCCAGCGCGGAGTGGAACTCGCCCTCGGCGGCGGCGGGCTCGTCCGTGAACACATCGAGCCCCGCGCGGATTCCCTTGTCATCCATGGCCCGTATCAACGCCGGCTCGTCGATGACATCGCCGCGGGCGGTGTTGAGAATGATCGCGCCGGGTGCCATGCGGGCCAGCAGCGCCTCGTTCACCATGCCCCGCGTCTCCGGGGCCGCGGGCACGTGGAAGCTCAACACATCGCAGCGGTCGGCAAGCTGATCCAGATCGTCCACCTCGACGGCGTCGATGCCAGCCAGCCGCGCGCTCACGTCAGCAGGCCGCCCGGGCTTGCGAATGACATGGATCCCCATGCCGAACGCCGCGGCGCGTTCGGCCACCGCCAGCCCGATGCATCCGAGTCCCACCACCCCCATGGAGCGCCCGTACAGACCCTCGGCCACGGAATAGCGCTTCTTGTTCCAGCGCCCCGCGCGCAGATCGGCGACATTGTCGGGGATGTTCCGGTCGATCGCCAGGAGCAGACCGAGGGTCAGCTCGGCCACCGCGAGCGCATTGCGTCCCGGCACGTTGCACACCCGCACGTGCTTTCCGGCGGCCGCATCGATGTCGATGGTGTTGGTGCCGGCACCGGCGCGGATCACGATCTTCAGCGCATCGGCGACATCCAAGACGGGGCGCTCGACGCGCGTGCTGCGAACCACCAGGGCGTCAAATCCCGCCACATTGTCCGGCAGGTCTTCCGCCGTCAGCGTCGGCCGGTAGTCGCACCCATGCCCTTGTTCCTGAAGCTGGTTCAGGTAGTGTTCCGGAAACTTGTCCGCGAACAGGATTTTCATCGCCGGCACCTCAAGGTGGAGGGCGAACGTTACCTATTGTTCAATCCGTACCGCTTGTCTGTGGTCGCCAGCGGCGGGTCCGTAGGCGACCGCGAAACAACAGGCCAGGTACACGCCCTGAGCCGCTCGCCGTGAACCCCGCGGCGTGCCGGGTGTCACAGATGCTTGCGGACGGGGAAAGCCCCGCCCCCCACGCAGCGATTCCGGTTCAGGTCGTCGTGATACGCCGCCTCTGCTAGACTCGCAACGGCTTCAGGGACGGCCTGCATGAACGACCCAACGGCCCGATTACCCCGCTGCAGCGCACGACGGTCCATGACGGCCCGGAGTTCCACATGACGGCATCAATGGTGTACACGACGGACCGTGTTCCGGTGCTATTCTGTCGATAAGGCATCGGATGCACCCGCAATGCCCGCCGCAAAGGTTGCAGACATGAGCGACAAGCTGAAAGAAGAAGCCCTCGAATATCACCGCGCGCTGCCGCCGGGCAAGCTGGCGATCGCCGCCACCAAGCCAATGGCCACCCAGCACGACCTGACGCTCGCCTACTCGCCCGGCGTCGCCGCTGCCTGCGATGTAATCGTCGCCGACGAGCGGGAGGCCGCCACGGTTACCTGCCGCGGCAACCTGGTGGGCGTGGTCACCAACGGCACGGCGGTGCTGGGCCTCGGCTCGATCGGCGCATTGGCGGCCAAACCGGTGATGGAAGGCAAGGCCGTGCTGTTCAAGAAGTTCTCGGGGATTGACGTGTTCGACATCGAGATCGAGGAACGGGACCCCGACCGGTTCGTGGATATCGTCGCCGGTCTCGAGGCGACCTTCGGCGGCATCAACCTCGAGGACATCAAGGCGCCCGAGTGCTTCGACATCGAGCGAAAGCTGCGCGAGCGCATGCGCATCCCGGTGTTCCATGACGACCAGCACGGCACGGCCATCGTCACCGCCGCCGCGATCACCAGCGCACTGAAGGTCGTGAACAAGACCATCGACAAGGTCAGCCTGGTGGCCTCCGGGGCCGGCGCCGCGTCCCTGGCGTGCCTGGACCTGCTGGTGAGCCTGGGCATGCGCCGCGAGGCCATAACCATCGTGGACCGCGAGGGCGTGGTCCACGAAGGCCGGGCAGGCAACATGGACCCGTACAAGGCCAGGTACGCGACGACCACCGGTGCCCGGACCCTCAGCGACGCCCTGCACGGCGCCGATATATTCCTGGGCCTTTCGGCCCCCGGCGTCCTGAAGCCGGAGCAGGTCAAGGTCATGGGCAATCAGCCGATCATTCTGGCCCTCGCCAATCCGATACCGGAGATCATGCCGGAGCTCGCCAAGGAGGCCCGGCCGGACGCCATCATCGCCACCGGCCGCTCCGACTACCCGAACCAGGTCAACAACGTCCTGTGCTTCCCGTTCATATTCCGCGGCGCCCTGGACGTTGGCGCCACGGAGATCAACGAGGAAATGAAGATCGCCTGCGTGAACGCGCTGTCGGAGCTGGCGGAGTCCGAATCCTCGGACGTGGTGACCAAGGCCTACGCCGGCGAGCCGTCGTCTTTCGGCCCCGAGTACCTGATCCCGAAACCCTTTGATCCCCGGCTCATCACCAAAGTGGCGCCGGCCGTGGCTAAGGCGGCCATGGACAGCGGCGTCGCCGTGCGGCCCGTCGCCAGCCTCAGGGAATACGAACAGCATCTGAGCCAGTTCGTGTACAAGTCCAGCGGCGTGATGGAGCCGATCTTCGACCGCGCCAAGGAAGACCCCAAGCGGCTCTGCTACGCGGAAGGGGAGAACGACAACGTGCTGCACGCCGCGCAGCAGGTGATTGACGACGGGCTCGCCCGGCCGGTGCTGGTGGGCAACCCGGATGTCATCAAGCAGAAGGTCCGCGACATGAAGCTGCGCATCCAGGAAGGCGAGCACTACGAAGTGGTCAACCCGGCGCAGGACCCGCGTCTCGAGGAGTTCTGCAATGAATTCTACCGGCTGAAATGCCGCCAGGGCGTGTCGCCCACCCGGGCCCGCCAGATCGTCCGGTCGCGCAATACGGCATTCTCGTCCCTGATGGTGCGGCTCGGTTACGCGGATGCCATGGTGTGCGGCACCATCGGGCCGTTTCAGGAGCATCTCGAGCGCGTCAGCGACATCATCGGCAAGGCGCCGGGGGTCTCCGACTTCTCCAGCCTGGTGGTGCTGATCCTGCCCACCGGTACATTTTTCATTTGCGACACCCACGTCACGTATCACCCGTCCTCCCAGGAGATCGCGGAAATGGCGATCCTGGCGGCGGCGGAGGTCGAGCGCTTCGGGATCACTCCCAAGGTGGCGCTGGTATCCCACTCCAACTTCGGCAACCGCCAGGATGAATCGGCCGACAAGATGCAGGCGGCCCTTCGCCTGCTGCGTGAGCGGGCCCCGGACCTGGAAGTGGACGGCGAGATGCACGCCGATGCCGCCGTCATGGAAGACATCCGGCGGATCACGCTGCCTGACTCGACCCTGCGCGGCTCCGCCAACCTGCTGATCATGCCCAACGTGGATGCCGCCCATATCTCATACAATCTCCTCAAAGTGCTGGGCGGCGGTGTCTCCGTCGGGCCGATTCTCCTGGGAACCGCCAGGGCGGCACACGTCGTCACCCAGTCGATCAGCGTTCGTGGGCTGGTCAATATGAGCGCCATCGCCGTGGTGGATGCCCAGATCCGGACGAAGGAGCAGGCTGGCCCGGTAACACCGGCCCGCTGACACCCGCGTCAGGCAGAGGGGTGGGCCCCCCGGAGCACCGTTTGTCACGTGGTAATATCGGTGAGTTTCGGGGGTCGGCCGTGACTCACGTCATGCCACGGCAAGGTGGCGGCGTTACCAACAACGAGAGGTTTTTCATATGGCGCAACCAGAAGAACGCGTGACCGATGTAGACGCCCTGGAGACCCGGGAATGGTTGGAGGCCCTGGAAGCCGTGATCGAGCACGAGGGGCCCCAGCGGGCCCATTTCCTGCTCGAGAAACTGATTGACAAGGCGCGTCGTTCGGGGGCGTATCTGCCCTACAAGCTCACCACGGCTTATCTGAATACCATTCCCGCCGCCCAGGAGCAGCGCTCTCCCGGCGACGCCGC
>JBEPXV010000195.1:0-4914 GCA_041641695.1 Gammaproteobacteria bacterium
CGGAAAAAATCGTCCATGAACCGGTACACCGGCTCCGGCTTGGGCCAGGTCGTGGAGGCGTTGTCCAGATAGTAGTGGTCTTTCATGGGCTCCGCTTCAGGTGATGCCGCCGAGGCACAGGTACTTCAGCTCGAGGTACTCGTCGATGCCGTACTTGGAGCCTTCCCGGCCGACGCCGGACTCCTTGACGCCGCCGAAGGGCGCGACCTCGTTGGAGAAGATCCCTTCATTGATGCCGACGATGCCGTATTCCAGCGCCTCGGCGACGCGCCAGACGCGGGCCACGTCCCGGCTGTAGAAGTAGGAAGCCAGGCCGTAGGGCGTGTCGTTGGCAATGCGCACGGCTTCGTCCTCGGAGCGGAAGCGCAGCAGCGGTGCCACCGGACCGAAGGTCTCCTCGCCGTTCAGCACCATCTCGCGGGTGATGTCCCGCAGCACGGTGGGCTGGTAGAAGGTGCCGCCGAGCGCGTGCCGCTCGCCGCCGACCATGACCCCGGCGCCCTTGTCCACGGCATCACGGACGTGATGCTCCACTTTCTCCAGGGCGGCGTTGTTGATCAACGGCCCCTGCTGGACCCCGTCCTCGGTGCCCGCGCCGACCTTGAGGTGTCCCACGGCCTCCGCCAGGCGCTCGGCGAACGCGTCGTATATGCCTTCCTGGACCAGGATCCGGTTGGCGCACACGCAGGTCTGACCGGTATTCCGGAACTTGGAGGCCATGGCGCCTTCCACGGCGGCGTCGACATCAGCGTCGTCGAAGACGATGAAGGGGGCGTTGCCGCCCAGCTCCATGGATACTTTCTTCACCGTGGCGGCGGACTGCTCCATGAGCAGCTTGCCGACCTCGGTGGAGCCGGTGAAGCTCAGCTTGCGCACCACGGGGTTGCCGGTCATCTCCCCGCCGATGGCCGGGGCGTCTCCGGTCACTACGTTGAGAACACCCGGCGGCATGCCGGCGCGCTCGCCCAGGGCCGCCAGGGCCAGCGCCGTCAGGGGCGTGTCCTCGGCGGGCTTGATCACCGTGGTGCAGCCCACCGCAAGGGCCGGCGCGCACTTGCGGGTGATCATCGCGGCCGGGAAATTCCAGGGGGTAATGGCCGCGGTGACGCCGATGGGCTGCTTGAGCACGACGATACGCCTGCCCGGCAGCGGATGCGGGATGGTGTCGCCATACACCCGCTTGGCCTCCTCGCCGAACCATTCGACGAACGATGCCGCGTAGGCGATCTCGCCCCGGGACTCGGTCAGGGGCTTGCCCTGCTCGGCGGTCATGATCTGCGCCAGGTCCTCCTGGTTGTCCATGATCAGGTCGAACCAGCGCTTCATGATGCCGGCCCGCTCCTTGGCGGTATGCGCCCGCCAGTCGCCCCAGGCGGCGTTGGCGGCGTCGATGGCGCGGCGGGCCTCTCCGGCGCCGCAGTCGGGGACCGAGATGACGGTTTCGCCGTTGGCGGGATTCACCACGTCGAACCCCTTGCCGTTGTCCGCGCCCGTCCACTGGCCGTTGATGTAGCAGGAATCGCGCAGTAACGAGGTGTCTTTCAGTTGCATCAGGGTAACCTTGTGATCAGTGGATTTCGGGAAACGATCGTTCAAATATAGTCGAGCCTGTCGGGGCGGGGCAGCACGCGCGACGCGAGACTTGTGCTACTCGACGCCGAGGGCCTGCAGGTTCTTCTGGGCGATACGGTCGCCCTGTGCCGCGGCGCGCTGCAGCCAGAGAATCGCATTTTCGCGGTCGCGGAACACGCCTTCACCATTGGCGTACATCACGCCCAGGTTGGTCTGGGCGCCGGCATAGCCCTGTTCGGCAGCCAGCTGGTACAAGCGTACGGCTTCCTGGTTGTTCTCCGCAACCACGATTCCGTCGGCGTACAACGTGCCCAGGTCGGCCTGCGCCCAGGCTTCGCCTGCCTCGACCCTGGCCCGGATGTCCGGCAGCGCCTCGCGAATGAAGGCTTCGGCCAGGCCCGTGTTCTGTTGCACGCCGCGTCCGTGGTAATACATCATCGCCACGCGGAACTTGGCGCGCGGCTCGCCGTCCTCGGCCAGCGGGTTCAGCAGCCGGTATGCAATGTCGTAGTCGCCGGCGTAATACGCTGCGATCCCCTTCTCGAGCTCCGCCGTGTCGGCCTCCGACGTGTCGGCGGCGCCGGAATCCGTCTCGGACGGCGGCGGATCTTCGGGGACCTGGACGGCCGGCTCTTCGAGGGTTGCCAGTGCCTGCTCCTCGCGGCGCTGCTGTTCCACCACGGACCGTCGCGTGTCGAGCTGCTTGCGGAGCAAGGCGACCGTTTCGTCGTCCGGAAGAACCGCGTCGGCGGTGCTCAGCAGCTCCCCGGCCCTGTCCAGCTCGTCGCTGGCAATCGCGTTCGAGGCCTGGTCGCGGAAGTGCTTGCCGATGCGCTCCACGCCCTGCAGTGCGTCGGGCTGCTCCGGTTCCAGGCGCAGGGCCTGCCGGTAATACGCCAGCGCATTGTCGCCGGGCGGTTCTACCAGGCGGCCCGCCTCGATGGCGGCGTCGGCCCGGTCCACCAGATTGCGGATTTCTTCGCGGCGCGCCTGCTCCGCCTGCCGGGCAGCTTCCTCGCGCAGTTCCTCGGCCTTGCGGGCAAGCCGTTCCTGGCGCTCCTGCTCCGCCAGATGCCGCTCGATGTCCCGTCTCAGCGCCAGTGCCCGGTCGGATTCCTCGCGGACTTCCGCCGCCTGGTCGAGCAGCTCGGTCGCGGCCTCGATGTCGCCGTTTTCCTGGAAGGCCGCCTCGGCCTGTTTCACCAGCTCGGTCTGGATGCCGGCAATGCCCAGCCGCGCGTCGGTGTGCTCCGGGTTCAGCTCGAGAATAGCGCGGTAGTCGGCCAATGCATTGTCGCCGGCGGGGGACATCAGCCGACCCGCTTCCTCCTTCCGCCTGGCCGCGGCGAGGAGACGCTCGATCTCGCCCGCTTGCTCTTCCAGGTTACGGTATTCCTCGGCCCGCCGGTCGTCCTCGTCACGGCCGAAATTGACGGTCTGCGGCAGCTCGGGAGGCGCGTAGGTTTCGTCCAGCTCCGGGTCCGGAGTCCGGATCTCGATATCCGGAGCAGCGTTCCCGGCGGTCTCGCTCGGCGGGGGCGACGGTCGGTACAGCGCGAACACCGCCGCCGCGGATATCCCGGCCAGGACCAGCAACGCGGGCCACTTCCATCCGGTCCTGACCCGCTTTCCCGGGCGCGCGGCTTGTTGCACCGGGGCTACCGAGCGGGTCGGCATGGGATCGGCCGGCGGCGGTGCACGGTGTGCCGCGGTGCCGCGCTTGCTGTGATCGCGATAGGTTTCGGAACGTACCGCGGGAGTCTTTTGGGAATCGCGCTTCTTCCCGCGTTTGTCCGGCCGCGCTTCTCCGCCGGGGGCGCGCCGGTCGGCGGGGGGCGTCGGCCGGGGAGGCGCACGCTCCGCCGTCAACGGGCCGAGCACGGCACCCGCCGAGTCCGGTCGGTCGGCGGCCATTGGCTCCATCATCCAGTCGATGGCGCTCAACAGGCCCGAGCTGTAGTCGCCGACGCCGAGCTCGGTGGCGGGCACCAGCGGATCTTCCCTGTCCTGGGCGATGTCCATGACCCGGTGCGCGGCATCCACCGGCGCGGCGCCGGACAGGCAGCGATACATGGTAGCCCCGAGGGCGTAGAGGTCCGACCACGGGCCGAGCTGACCGTCGCTCTGATACTGCTCGACCGGGCTGTATCCGGGGGCTACGCGCTGCTCGATGTACTGGTCGCTGTCGTCGCGGGACGGCAGCACAGGGCTGCCGAATCCGATCAGAACCGGCGGTCCCACGTCCCTGAGGTAGATGTTGGCGGGGTGAATGTCCCGGTGCAGGAGCTCCGCCGCGTGCGCCACACGCAGGCCTTTCAACAGCGGCACCAGCAGCTTTCTGAGTTCCCCCTCGTCCATCTTCGAGTCCCGGGCGGCGAGGTGATCCTTCAGGGTCTCGCCCGGCTCGTAGTCAAGCACCATGTAGGCGGTGGCATTCGCCTCGGTGTATTCATACACCCGGCACACGTAGGGGTCATTGATCTGGGCCAGTATCCGGGCTTCGCGAAGAAAGCGGGTCAGCCCCTGGTCGAGCTCATCGGCCAGGCCCTCCAGCGGCATGGCGTGGATGCCCGACCAGTGCCGGGTGGCGAGCATGGCCGGGAGGAACTCCTGGATCAGCACGTCCCGCTCGCGATCCGGGTCCCGGGCGCGATAGGTGAAGCCGGCGCTGGTCGTCCAAAGGGTCTCCTGGATCTCGTAATCGTCGATCCGCGTGCCCGATTGCAGCGACTTGGGTTGATTCATAAAACGGCTGCTGTCCGAAGGGAAGTTCTGATCCGGTAATACTTCAAGTATAAGCGCCCGTGCGCCGCGGGGCTCTTCGTGTCACTGGTCCGGGGCGCGAAGAATGTTCGATACCAGCCGGTGGCCGCTGCCCGCCGACAGGGTCCACCCCAGGGTGCCGTGCCCGGTATTCAGCCACAGGTTATGATACTTGGACCCCCCGAGGTACGGCACGTTCGACGGTGTGGCCGGACGCAGATCGGTCCAGAACCGGCTGTTCCGGAATTCACCCGCGTCCGGGAAAAGCTCCCTGACCCGCTCCACAATGGCCAGACAGCGCCGGCGATTCAGGTCGCGGCTGTAGCCGCTCAACTCGCCGGTTCCGGCGACCCGCAGTTGGTCGCCAAGGTGGCTGTACACCAGTTTGCAGCCGTCGTCAATCAGAGCGACCTCCGGAGCGCGACCGGCCCGGCCAACCGGAATGGATACGGAGTAGCCCTTCACCGGATAGATATTCAGGTCGATGCCATAGGGGCGGAGAAAACCGGGGGCGTCGGCGCCCAGGCAGACCGCGAAGTGCCGTGCCTCGATCTCCGAGTAGCCGTCGGCGGCGCGCAC
>JBEPXV010000196.1:0-4851 GCA_041641695.1 Gammaproteobacteria bacterium
TGGCGCTGACCCGGTTCATCTACCCGGTCGGCGGCGCCCCCCTGGCGGGCGCGGATCTTGACGTGCATGCCGAGCCCTGGACGCGGGGCGCGCGCCTGACGCTGGTGATATTTCTTCTCACCGCCCTGGCGTGGATGTTCCGGCCATTGCTGGTGGACATCCCAGGCCTGGGACTGCTGAGCGACACGGGGGTCGCCATCATCGCGGCGCTGCTGCTGTTCGCCGTTCCAGTGAATATCCGCGATGGGACGTTCCTGCTCGACTGGGAAACCGCGACCCGGGTGCCCTGGGGGGTGCTGATCCTGTTCGGCGGCGGCCTGGCGCTGGCCGGGGCCATCAGCGCCAACGGCATCGGCGAGCTGCTGGCATCGACCCTGGCCGGCCTGGAGGAGCTGCCGCCTCTGCTGCTGACCATGCTGGTGGTCACGCTGATCATTTTCCTGACCGAGCTCACCAGCAACACCGCCACTACCACCGCGCTGGTGCCGATTTTCGCGGCGGTGGCAGTGGGACTGGGGCTGGATCCCGTCACCGTCATCGTGCCGGCCGCCATCGCCGCGAGCTGCGCGTTCATGCTCCCGGTGGCGACGCCGCCGAATGCCATCGTCTACGGCTCCGGCATGATCAGCACGCCGGCCATGGCACGGGCGGGGATCTGGTTGAATATCGTGGGGATCGTCCTGATCACGCTGGTCACCCGGGTCACGCTGGGCCTGGTGATCTGAATTCGCCGCTGCCCGCCGGGCGCTTGCGATCCAAATTGATCGGAGGATAATTGTTCGCGCACTCCAATACAGCGAGGTGCCGTATGCAATATCGAGCCGCGGATATCGACGATACGAAGCTGAAGGCAATCAAGGGCCTGGAATCGGAGCTCGGCAAGACTGTGGTGGCGGTCGAGACCCCGCCCGAGCCCGCCGCCATGACGCCGGCGCAGCTGGACAGGCTCAGGCAGGCCGAAGAGGATCTCGGCGTCGTTCTGGTGGCCTACGAATAGACCCGGCCCGGCTTTCCGGGCCGACACATCCTGGACGCCGGCCGGCGCTGATCAGGCGGTGGGCACCGTGATCTTGGCCACCACCGGCGCGTGGTCGGAAGGCCGCTCGAGACGGCGCGGCTCGACATCGATCGTGCACGACCCGAGGCCTTCGTACAGGGACTCGCTGCACAGGATATGGTCGATCCGCAGGCCCATGTTGCGGCGGAACGCCGCGGCGCGGTAATCCCACCAGGAGTAGGCCCCGTCCGGCTGCTCGAATTTTCGAAACGCGTCCCGGAACCCCACCGACGTCAACGCGCTGAACGCCTCGCGTTCGGGCTCGCTGCACAATACCCTGCCCCGCCACGCTTCGGGATCATGCACATCGCGGTCCTCCGGAGCGATGTTGAAGTCGCCGCAGATCACGATCCGGTCATGCGCCGACAGCAGCGCTTTCGCGTAGGCGACCAGGTGCTCGAGCCATTTCAGCTTGTACTCGTATTTCTCCGAGCCGACTTCCTGGCCGTTGGGCACGTACAGGTTCAGAATCCGCAGGCCGTCGATCATCGCCGACAGGACCCGGCGCTGCGGGTCCTCCAGCCCCGGCAAGTCGGTTTCCACCTGCCCGATGGCGGAGCGGGAAACCGTGGCCACACCGTTGTAGGTCTTCTGCCCGGCAAAGGCGCAGACATATCCCAACGCCTCGAACTCGTCTACCGGGAAATGCTCGTCGCGCAGCTTCGTTTCCTGGATGCACAGGACATCCGGACGGGCGGTCTTCATCCACTCCAGCACCTGGGGCAGCCGGACCTTCAGGGAATTCACATTCCAGGTGCCGATCTTCATGGGCCCGCGCCCGGTGCAGGTGCGCGGCGGCTATTCGCCGACACGTATCCGCTCGTCCTCGGGGATCTCCTCCCAGTCCGAGATATCGTCCCCGGCGGGCGCCGTGTCGAGATCCGAGAAGAAATCGTCGTCGAACGGATCGTCCTCGTCGCCGGCGTCCCGGGCGGCCTGCTCCAGCTCCTCGCGGCTCATCTCGCCCCGCGCCGGCTCGGACTGCGCCCGCGCGTCGGCGCTGGCCGGAAAACCGTAATCCTCGAGCACCCGCAGTATCAGTTCCCGGTTGAAGCCGGTGAGCACCTCGTCGCCGATCGCCAGGGCCGGGACCGAGAGCGCGCCGGAAACCTCCCGGAGCTCTTCCTGAACCGCCACATCGCTCTCGGCGTCCTTCTCCGTAAAGGGCAGGCCGCGTTCACTGAGCAGATTACGCACCAGGTCGCAGGCGTCGCAGGCTTCTATCGAGTACAGCGTGAGATCGACGTCCGGCAGCGCGGCGTCCTGCGCGCCACCGGTCGACTCGACCGGCGACTCGTCGAAGGCCTGCACCTGGCCGGAATCATCCGGGGGAGGCTGGTCCTGGTAGGTGACGTTGCCGTCTTCGTCCACCCACTTGTACATCTTGTTGTCGTCGTCCTGGCCGGCGGCGGGGCCCGCCGCCAACAGCATGGACATCACGGCCGCGCCGAGTAGATATCGCATCGGGTTTTGCAAGTGTTTGCCGGAGTGTCGTTGATCAAGACATCAGTATAACCAACTGTCGGCACCGTTCGTCGCCCTGAGTTGAGACTTCACACTGCCGGAGGCGCCATGGGTCGGCGCGTGGCCGGGTGAATCCGGGCCCGATGGCTGCGCGACCATTCTTCGCCGTCCACCGGATCGGACCGGGCTCAGGCGCCGCGCTGGTCATCCTTTTCCGGGCCCGGCCCCGGGACCGGCTCGCGCCCGAGCGCCCGGCGCAGGCGTCCCGCCAGCCCGCCACCGCCGGTCCCGGTCTTGTGCGGGTCGCCGAAGGACTGGGTGATGCGATCCAGCAGGATCGCCACCAGCACCACGCCCAGGCCGCCTTCGAAACCGAGACCGACGTTGAGACGCTGGATGCCGGTCAGGACGACATTGCCCAGGCCGCCGGCGCCGATCATCGACGCGATCACCACCATCGACAGGGACAGCATGATGGTCTGGTTGACGCCCTGCATGATGGTCGGCATCGCCAGCGGCATCTGGACTTTGGTCAGGAGCTGCCGGGGCGTGCAGCCGAAAGCCAGCCCGGCCTCGATGTTCTCCTGGCTGACCTGCCGGATGCCCAGGTTGGTCAGGCGCACGGCGGGCGGCATGGCGAATACCACCGTGGCGATGGTGCCCGGCACCTTGCCGAGGCCGAAGAAGATGGCCGCCGGGATCAGGTAGACGAAGGGCGGCATGGTCTGCATGAGATCCAGTACCGGCCGTACCAGCCGCTCCACAATGTCACTGCGCGACATGGCGATGCCCACCGGCACGCCGAGCACGATCGCCACCAGGCTCGCGCTGATGACCAGTGCCAGAGTGGACATGGTTTCCGGCCACAGCTGCATCTCCCAGAACAGCAGCACGGACACGGCGCAGAAGACGCCGAAGCCGATCCCGACCCGCCACAGCCCGAGAACGATCAACAGGGCGCCGGCGACGTAGGGATCGATCCACAGGAGCAGCGCCTCGAGGTTGTCCACGAAGAACGCGATGCCCGCCGCGATGCCGTCGAGCACCGCCGCCAGATTGGTCTGTATCCACTCCACGGCATTCTCGACCGGCGCCCCGACGTCGATGTCAAAAAGCTGCGGATTCCTGTCGTCGGCCATGGCTACCTCGTGCGGTCCAGGGTTTGCAGAAGCGCGTGCTGGGACACGCTGCCCAGGTACTTGCCGTCAGCGTCCACCACGGGGGCGGGCACGTCCAGGCTCGCGACCCGGTGCAGCACGTCGTTCAGTGTCTCGTCGGCGTGCGCCGGCTCAACGCCGGCAACATAGGCGGCACGCAAGTCCTTGGCGCCCTCCAGGGAGCCCGGCGTCACCACGCCCAGGTAATGACCGTCGTCATCCACCACCACGCCCGATGCAAGTCCCTCTTTCCGGAGCTGCTCGCGGCTCGCCGCCGCATCGGCGCCGGCGCCGCGGATCAGGCTGGCAGTGTCGCGGCGGGCGAGATCGGCGCCGGTGAACACCTTGGTCACATCGACGCCATGAAAGAACGAGCGCACGTATTCGTCGGCGGGATTGGTGACGATGTCCTCCGGGGTGCCGATCTGGACTACTCTGCCCTGCTCCATGATGGCGATCCGGTCGCCGATGCGCATCGCCTCGTCCAGGTCATGGGAAATGAACACGATGGTGCGGCGGTGCTGGCGCTGCAGCTCGATGAGCTCGTCCTGCATCTGGGTGCGGATGAGCGGGTCGAGGGCGGAGAACGCCTCGTCCATCAGCATGATCTCCGGGTCGACCGCCAGGGCACGCGCCAGGCCGACGCGTTGCTTCATGCCGCCGGAAAGCTCGCTGGGGTAGCTGTTGGCATTGGCGTCCAGGCCCACCTGCTCCAGCGCCCGCAGCGCCCGCTGCTCCCGGTCCGCGCGGCCGCGGCCGCTGACCTCGAGGCCGAAGGCGGCGTTCTCGAGCACGGTCTGGTGGGGCATCAGCGCGAAGGACTGGAATACCATGCTCATCTTGGAACGGCGCAGCTCGATGAGCTCGCTGCGCGACATGGCGGTAATGTCCTGCCCCAGCACCCTGACGCTCCCCCAGGTGGGGTCGATAAGCCGGTTGAGCATGCGCACCATGGTGGACTTGCCCGATCCGGACAGCCCCATGATGACGAACACTTCTCCTTCCTCTATGCTGAAGCTCGCCTGCTGCACCCCGACGGTGTTGCCGGTCTCGGCGAAGATCTGATCCTTGTCGTAGCCCCGGTCGATCAGATCCCTGGCAACCCCCGGTCTGGGACCGAAAATCTTGTACACGTCTTCGATGACGATCTTGTCGGTCATTGGAAACTGTTCA
>JBEPXV010000197.1:0-1337 GCA_041641695.1 Gammaproteobacteria bacterium
GATAGACCGCGCCACGCCGAGCAAACGGGACGCGGCCAGCGGGTCCGAGACCGCCAGCATCGCCGTCCTGCGGTGCAGCGGATTCGGAAACAGCTTGAGCACCGCAGCCGTGATGATGCCGAGCGTGCCCTCCGATCCCAGGAACAGCTGCTTCAGGTCATAGCCCGTGTTGTCCTTGCGGAGGTTGGACAGGCCGTTCCAGATGGAACCGTCCGCCAATACCACCTCCAGCCCCAGCACCAGGTCCCGGGCATTGCCGTAGCGAAGCACATTGATGCCCCCGGCGTTCGTGGACAGGTTGCCGCCGATCTGGCAGCTGCCTTTGGCTGCGAGGTCCAGCGGGAAGAACAGGTCGTGCTCCCGCGCCGCGTCGTGGACATTCTGGAGAATCGCCCCGGCCTCCACCGTCATCGAGTAGTCGATGGTGTCCACCTCGCGGATGGCGTTCAGCTTCTCGAGACTCAGGATCAACTGGGCGCCGGTTTCATCGGGAGTAGCCCCGCCGCAGAGCCCCGTGTTGCCGCCCTGGGGCACCACCGGAACGCCGAGCTCGTGGGCGATACGTACGACATCGGCGACCTGCTGCGCGGAGCCCGGGCGTACGACCGCCGCGGCCGCACCCCGATAGTAGCCCCGCTGGTCGACGAGATACGGCTCCTGGGCATCGGCACGACCAATCACCGCGCGTTCTCCCAGGACTTCAACCAGGCGCTTCAACAATTCCGCAGACACCGGCGTGTCTCCCTTGATCCGTTAATGATTCATCATAACAAACAGATAACCGCGTCGGACCCGACCGGTTGAAGACATGTGGGTAAAATCGCGAGCCTCTTGTTGGTGTCCCCTCACCCTGTCCCTCTCCCCCAAGGGGGCGAGGGAACCCTTCGTTCAAGCTGCCGGCAACTGCGACACCGTACCCGGTACTCCCTTCCCCACACCGGAGAGTGTCGCAAAATGCTCCCTCTCCCTCCGGGAGAGGGTTAGGGTGAGGGTGCAAGAGGAGGCAACTCGTTGAATTTGTAGATGCTCGTTTGATTCTGCCGCCCACCGATCTGAGAACACCAGCACTTTCGCGACACCCTTCACCGGCGTTCCCGTACAGCGGCGCCTCGGCGCCGGGCACGCGATGATACCCGATGCTGTTATCTCTCCCCGGGAAAAAGAAAACCCTTGGACTCAGTAATTCGCTTTCCGGCGCCTCGCGCGGGATCGGCGTTCCCGTACAGCGGCGCCTCGGCGCCGGGCACGCGATGATACCCGATGCTGTTATCTCTCCCCGGGAAAAAGAAAACCCTTGGACTCAGTAATTCGCTTTCCGGCGCCTCGCGCGGGATCGG
>JBEPXV010000197.1:1437-4847 GCA_041641695.1 Gammaproteobacteria bacterium
CCGGGAAAAAGAAAACCCTTGGACTCAGTAATTCGCTTTCCGGCGCCTCGCGCGGGATCGGCGTTCCCGTACAGCGGCGCCTCGGCGCCGGGCACGCGATGATACCCGATGCTGTTATCTCTCCCCGCGCCCGGAATCATGCGTCATGTTTTTCGGCCACCTTGGAGTCCGACACCGCATTTGCGATATATTGTCCGCAAATCCAGCACACCGGCGCGCCAGCTTTATGTCCCCAGATCAAAACCCGTTCGAGACCGACCTGCCGAAAACCCCGGCCAATTACACCGCGCTGTCGCCCCTGAGCCTGCTGCGGAGAACGGCATCCGTGTACCCGCGGCGCACGGCGGTGATCTACAACGATGAGCGCCGTACGTGGGCCGAGACCTACGATCGCTGCCGGCGCCTGGCCGCCGCGCTGCGTGACCGGGGCGTGGGCCGGGGAGACGCCGTGTCGATCCTGGCGCCCAACATCCCGACCCTGCTCGAGGCCCACTTCGGGGTGCCCATGGCCGGCGGGGTGCTGAACGCCATCAACGTCCGCCTCGACCCGGCCACCGTGCGGTTTCAGCTTCAGCACTCCGGCGCCAAGGTGTTCATCGTCGACCGCGATCTGTCCGGGACGGCGCTCGCGGCCCTGGAAGGTCTGGACAACCCGCCGCTGTTGGTCGAGATCGACGACGACGCGGCGGCGGGAGACAGTTTTCACGACCTGCGCTACGAAGACCTGCTCGCCGGGGCCGAGCCGGACTTCCCCTGCGACCCGCCGGACGACGAGTGGCAGGCCATCTCGCTGAACTACACATCCGGCACCACCGGCGACCCCAAGGGCGTCGTGTACCACCACCGCGGCGCGTATCTGAATGCCATCAGCAACGCGCTGAGCTGCAACATCGGCCTGCATCCCACGTACCTGTGGACGCTGCCGATGTTCCACTGCAACGGCTGGTGCTTTCCCTGGACGGTGACCGCCATCGCCGGCACCCATGTGTGCCTCAGGAAGGTCGAAGCGCGCGCCATCTTCGACCGGATCAGCGAGCACGAAGTGAGTCACATGTGCGGCGCGCCCATTGTCCTGAACATGCTGTTGAACAACGCCGGTGAACAGAAGACGAAGCCAGCCCGGACCGTCGAAGTCATCACAGGCGGCGCCCCGCCGCCGGAAGCCGTCATTGCCGGCATGCGCGATCTGGGCATGCGGGTGACGCATATGTACGGTCTTACGGAGACCTACGGTCCGTCCACGGTGTGCGCCCGGCACGACGACTGGGACAGCAGGCCCGATGCCGAGCAGGCACGCCTGATGTCGCGCCAGGGGGTCAACACGTTCATGATCGACGACTACCGCGTCGCGGACGTGGAAACCGGCGAGACGGTTCCGCGCGACGGCGAGACGGTGGGTGAGATCCTGCTGCGCGGCAACACGGTCATGAAAGGCTACCTCAAGAACAAGACCGCCACCGGCAAGGCGCTCGACGGCGGCTGGTTCCACAGCGGCGATCTGGCCGTCTGGCATCCGGACGGATACATGCAGGTCACCGACCGGGCCAAGGACATCATCATCTCCGGCGGCGAGAACATCTCCAGCGTCGAGGTCGAGAACGTCCTGTATTCCCACCCCGCTGTCATGGAGGCCGCGGTGGTGGCCCGGCCCGACGACTACTGGGGCGAGACCCCCTGCGCATTCGTAACCCTGAAGAACAGCGCCGAGGCGAGCGAGCAGGACATCATCGACTACTGCCGCGAAAACCTCGCACATTTCAAGGCGCCGAAGACGGTGATCTTCGAGGAGCTGCCCAAGACCTCCACCGGCAAGATCCAGAAGTTCGTGCTTCGCGACCGCGCCCGGCAACTGTAGCGGTCATGACGCCGATCCGGGAGGCGGACGGCCCGGCCGTTCACGTGCTGTTCCGCAAGGAAGACCTGGACCCCGCGCGGATCGCCGGCAAGACCATCGTGGTGGTGGACATCCTGTTCGCCACCACATCCATCATCGCCGCCCTGGATGCCGGCGCGTCCGTCGTGTACCCGGCGCGGGATCCGGACGAAGCGCGGGCACTGTCGGAACGCGCCGATATCGGCGGCCCGGTCCTGGCCGGAGAATCCAACTTCCAGTTCATCGACGGCTTCGTGCAGCCCACGCCCCTGGTCCTCAGCCGGCATATCACAACGCGGGACACTCTGATCTACGCCACCACCAACGGTACCGTCGCCCTGCGCGCCTGCGCCGGCGCCCGCCGGGTGCTGGTGGGTTCCCTGATCAACGCCGATGCCACGGTGCGGGCCCTGGAGCCGGAGCGGGACGAAGCCGTGGTCATTCTCTGCGCCGGCACCTCCGGAACGTTCAACCTGGAGGACTTTTACGGCGCCGGCTGCCTGGTGCAGCGGATCGCGTCGCAGTACCGGGACCGTCGCTTGACGGACGCCGCCATGGCCGCCCGGGACTATTACCGGGCCACGGATGCCGGTTCCGTCCTTCGCCGCTCCATGGTTGGACGGTTGATGCACGAATGGGAGCTGGACGCCGAGGTGGCATTCGCGGCCCGAATCGACAGCAGCGAGGTCGCCGCCGGTCTGCGCGGGGAGCGCGTCCTGGCATTGTAGGCGGCTCTTTGCACCCACTGTGCCGGCGGCAACGCCCCCACCGCAGATGCGGGTGTCACCGCCCGGCCACGGCAGTCGATAAATTGTATATATCGACTTATACTCGCCCGGGAAACACCTACCGCCGCCAAAGGGGGACCCGTGAGCGCGCTACAGGACTACAACCAGATACAAAGACAGAAGCTGGTGGAGCAGATCCTCAGGGAAGCTCCCAAGGAGGCGGTTTTCGCCGGGGTCGACCGGTTTCTCGAACGCTACTTCAGCGACGTCCCGCCGGAGGATATGATCGATCGCGAAGTCGACAGTCTTCGCGCCATGGCGATCGGCCACGCCGAGTTCGCCCAGCAGCGCACCCCCGGCCAGCCCCTGATACGCATTTTCAACCCTACCATCGCCACCCACGGCTGGCAGTCCACGCACACCATCGTCGAGGTCGTCACCGACGACATGCCGTTCCTGGTGGACTCGGTGGGTATTGCCCTGAACCGTCGCGGCCCGACTATTCACCTGACGATCCATCCGCTGATCCGGGTGCTGCGCGACGACGACGGCAACCTGCTGGAGTTCGTGGACGCCGATCGTGACGACGGTGCCCGGGCCGAGTCCTTTCTGCACATTGAGATCGACTGCGAGACCTCCGAGGAACAGCTCCAGGTACTCAAGAAGGACCTGGAAAAGATCCTGCACGACGTAGCCCGCGCCGTCGCCGACTGGAAGCCGATGCTGGACCGCGTGCCGCGGGTGCAGCAGGAGCTCGCGTCGCCGCCGGCGGCTGTCGATGCAGACGAGATCAGCGAAGCAAGCGAATT
>JBEPXV010000198.1:0-4832 GCA_041641695.1 Gammaproteobacteria bacterium
TGGACGATTTCGGGACCGGCCTTTCGTCCTTCGAGTACCTGAAGAACCTTCCGGTCGATTTCATCAAGATCGACGGGCAGTTCATCAGCAATATCGTCAATGACCCGGTCAACTACACCATGGTGAAATCCATAAACGATATCGCCAAGGTGATGTCCAAGGAGACGATTGCGGAGTTCGTGGATTCCGAAGCCGCCCTGGCAATGCTCCGAGAGATCGGAATAGACTATGCGCAGGGCAATATAATCGCCAAGCCAAGGCCCCTATCCAACCTGCTGAGACCTCATTGAATACATAGCCGGATCATCAGCAAGCCGGAAGTAAATGTCGCGCCGGGCTGTGCACCCGTTTGACAGGTACCTGGACGCATCCGAGGGAGCATCCTGATATAACCAGACTGTACGAGAATCAGTCCTTCACCATATCCCACGCGGACGGCTCCGCCTTTGAGGGGGAAGGGCTGCGTGCCTTCTTCGAGTACCGGAAGCTGGGTATTGACGCGGCTACGGGCGGCAGATTCGACGCGCATGTGATCCGGGCGGTCCCGGGCCGCGAATCGGAAGGCAAATGGCACACCCATGACCTCGACTTCCAGATGGTCTACGTGACCCGAGGCTGGGTCGTGTTCGAGTATGAAGGCGAAGGCGAGCATATACTGCGGGCCGGCTCGTGCGTGCTGCAGCCGGCGGGCATTCGACACCGCGAGGTGCGTCATTCCGATGACATGGAGCTCCTCGAGATCGTGTCGCCGGCCGACTTCTCCACCGCGGACGCCGATCCCCCGGAGGGACACGACACCCCCTGACCGGCAGCCCGGCGTATCCCGCGCGGCTCCCGGCGCCCGGCTTCGGGGTTACTCTTCTCCGTTCTCCTCACCCGGCCGGGCAGCGGTATAGACGACGGGGGCCTGGGGGCGTTCGTCTACGTGGAGCCTGAATACGTCCGGCCGGGCATAATGGCCGGCAACGTCGAAATCGTATTTGCCGCGGGAGACCTCGTCGAGGTCGAGCTCCGCGGTCAGTGTCGTCTCCCCGTCGTACTCCGGGCCCGCCAGCACCTCTCCCAGGGGACTTACAATCAGGCTTCCGCCGCGGGAAATGACCGTTTCGGGATCGTCTCCCTGGATGGCGCGATAGTCTTCCGGAAAATCGCAGCGCCTGGTGAACTGATTGCAGGACAGCACGAAACAGCGGCCTTCAAGGGCAACGTGGCGCATACTGGCGACCCAGCCCTCGCGGTCATCCGCGGTGGGGGCGCAGTAAAGCTGTATACCCTTTCCGTACATCGCCATGCGCAGCAGCGGCATGTAGTTCTCCCAGCAGATCACCGCCCCCATGCGGCCGAAGGGCGTGTCGAATACCGGCAGGGTGGAGCCGTCGCCGAAGCCCCAGACCAGCCGCTCCATCGCCGTGGGCATCAGCTTGCGGTGCTTGCCCAGGTAGCCGCCGCCGTCGTCGAAGAAAAGGACGGTGCAATACAGCGTGCCGCCGTCACGCTCGATGACACCGATGACCAGATAAACCCCGTTCTCCCGGGCTGCCCGGGACAGCTCGTCCACCGCCTCGCCGGGAACGTCAACGGCACTGTCGAAGTAGCGGCGGAAATCGTCCCGGCCTTCCGGCGAGCGCATGCCGATCCGGGCGCCGAAGTCCAGGCCCTTGGGATAGGCCGACACGAAGGCTTCCGGGAACACCACCAGCCGGGCACCGTCGGCCGCGGCCGACGCGGTGAGCTCGTGTACCCTGCCCAGCGTGGACCGTCGATCGAACGCCACCGGCGCGGCCTGCACCACCGCCGCTTTCACCTTGGTCATTGCTGCCTTCTCCGGATCGATTGGAAACTGTCTCATTGTCCGTCACCGTCCGGTGATCGGCAAGCCGGGAATCGGCGTGGTCAGTTCATGACCCATAGCGATAGATTGAGTGCCGACGCGTAGGCCACCCACAGCATGTACGGCACGAAAAGCACGGCAGCCAGACGGTCGACCCGGCTGAACACCAGGACACAAGCGACAAGTGTGATAAGCAGCGTCGCGATCTCCACCATCGCCATGCCGATCTGCTGAAATCCGAAGAACAGCAGCGACCACACCAGGTTCAGGACCAGCTGGACGGCGAACAGCAGCAGCGCATTGAAGCGGGCCGGGGACCGCGGCGTGCGCCAGATCCGCCAGCCGGCAATCGCCATGAATATGTAAAGCAGGGTCCAGACCGGCGCGAACACCCGGTCCGGCGGGTTGAACCAGGGCTTGTCCAGTGTCTGGTACCAGGTATCCACGCTGGAGGCCGTGATCGCCCCGCCGATGCCCGACACCACCAGGCACAAAAGCAGGAAGAGCGACAGCCCGACCGCATCGCGGCCGGTGCTTCGTTTGCCGGAGGTGTTACGCCGTGCGGCCATATTGTCGGACGTCTCGTATTTCGACAAGTATCGGGCGCAGCCCGTGGGCGACAGGTTTGCTCATGTCATGCTCAGTCCCGTTCCGTTAACACCACGACCAGGGTCCCGTCGCTCAGTCCGTACACCAGCTCCGACCTGCCATCCCGGTTCAGATCAACGGCATGGATGCCGCTGCTGATTTCGGCGGCGTGCTCGACACGATGCAGCTCCCGGTACCGGCCACCCGCCAGGTTGAGCAGTATCAGTGCACGCCGGCTGCTGTCCGGCACGGCCATATCCGGTGTTGCATCGCCATCGAGATCCAGCACCGCGGACATGCCCAGCTCCCGGGAGCCATAAGCGTGATTGGAGAAGCCGCCGCGCTCGAAGACGGGCGACAACTCGCCCGCGCCGCTGCCGGCCAACAGCGTCAGGGTTCCTCCTATATGCGGCGTTACCACAACGGCAATCTCCATTGCGCCATCGTCGTTGAAATCCGCCACTCCCACCACGTTCATCCAGCGGTGACGCATTCCGATGGGGGTGCTGGCTGCCGCTTCCGACAACTCGCCGTTCTTCAGGGTATACACGACGATGCCGGCGCCCGCCCGGATGTCGCTGCGGATAACAATGATCTCATCCGTGCCGTCGCCGTCGATATCCGCGAGCCTGGGATAACGATCCTCGAATACATGTCGCTCCGGCAGCTCATGCTCGTGCCGCCGGCCGTGCCGGTCGATGGCTATCAGGCGGGAAGCTTCCAGATCGTCCCCGAGCACGGCGTGATCGTATCGCCGCGTCGGACCGCCGAGCCAGGCTCGACGAATGTCTTTCTCACCGTTGACGGCGACCCCGTCGGGAAGGATATCATCCGGACGCCCCGCCCCGGCTTCGGGTGTATGCGGATGCGCCTCCAGTACCCGGCCGTCGAGCTCCAGCCGCACAAGATTGCCATCTCTCTCCCTGGCGAGCAGCACATCGCCGTCGGCGCGGATCTCAGAAAGCCCGCGGTCGAACGTCAAAACATCGAACGATGCGCCATGAGCTGCAGGCACAGCCAGCAGCGTCACAAGCAATATCCGCGACGCGGTTTTCAGGATCAATCGCATCAGGCGACGATAACCCGGATTCCGGGACCGGGGAAGGGAGGATATCGCATGCCGCCGGTAGCCGAACAGACAACTCGCCGCTTCGGACTCTCAGTAGCGGAAAATAAGCTCGATGACCGGATTATCGGCGTGGCGCGCGTATTTGCGGTGGTAGTAGGCGGAAGTAAGCACCAGCACGCCCATTGCGATGAGCATGACCGCCACCACCCAGGCAAGAAGCGGTGGATAGATCGCGATAAGAAAACCCGCGACAATCAGAATGACACCTGCAAGCATGACACGGTCCTCCGGCTGGATTCGATTACTTGTTTCAGGCTCCATACGGCAAAAGCGGAACATCCCGCCTCAAGCACCCATATCCGTTCCGCCGCCGCGAATATCAAGCCCCCGGCACGTTGACGGGAAGCGATCCCCTTTCTCCGCGCCTCGCGCGGGATCGACGTTCCCGGGCACCAACACTCACGGCGCCGGGCACTCGGGGGTGCCCGGGGCTTTTATCTCTCCAAGGCGGTCAGGCGCCCATTCGGCTGTCGGAACGACTCTACGCGCCTCGCGCGGGATCGACGTTCCCGGGCACCAACACTCACGGCGCCGGGCACTCGGGGATGCCCGGGACTTTTATCTCTCCCAAGCGGTCAGGCGCCCATTCGGCTGTCGGAACGGCCTGTTGACGGCCGGCCGCGGGAGCTCTTCCGGTTGCGCGGCTTGTTGCTGCCGTTGTTCTTGAACCCCGCGCCGCCTTTGGCGTCGCGGCGGGGACCGGGTCCCGCGCCGGGCTTGCCTCGCGAGCCGGGCTTGCGCTTCGGCCCCCGGTCGCTGCGGGAAGTCCGCTCGACGGGCTCCAGGCCCACGATGATGTCGCGATCCAGGCGCCGTCCGGTGAGGCGTTCGATCTGGCCCAGCTTCGGGTCGTCGCCCGGCGCTACCAGGGAGATCGCCGTGCCGGAGGCGTCCGCCCGGCCGGTGCGGCCGATGCGATGGATGTAATCCTCCGCCACCATGGGCAGATCATAGTTGATCACATGGCTGATGGTGCGGATATCCAGCCCCCGGGCGGCCACGTCCGTGGCCACCAGGACACGGATCTTGCCGCGGCGCATCTGGTCGACCGTGCGCTTGCGCGCGGCCTGGGTCATATCACCGTGCAGAGCGGCAGCCAGGTGGCCCTGCCCGTCCAGCGACTTGGCCATGCGCTTGGCGCCGTGCTTGGTCGCGGTGAACACCAGCGCCTGGCTGACATCCTTCTGGATCAGGTGGTGGTCGAGCAGCTGCCGCTTGTGGCCCGCGTCGTTGGCCTGGTACATGCGCTGGGAAATGCTGGCGTGATGATCCTGGTTGGCCGCG
>JBEPXV010000199.1:0-4816 GCA_041641695.1 Gammaproteobacteria bacterium
CGGATCGCCAACCGCCTGCTGAGGCGGGTGCGGGATTTCGCCCAGGTAAGGGGCGAGGGCCGGCTCACCGAGTCCATTGCCCGCGGCGCGCTCGACATGCTGGAAGTCGACGAGCACGGGCTGGACCTGCTGGACCGCGCGCTGCTGGGCGCCGTCATCCAGAAGTTCGACGGCGGGCCGGTGGGCATCGACAGCCTGGCGGCTGCCATCGGCGAAGAGCGCGGCACCATCGAGGACGTCATCGAGCCGTACTTGATACAACAGGGATTCCTGATGCGCACCCCTCGGGGGCGGGTGGCCACCAGGACCGCCTGGCGGCACCTCGGGCTCAAGCCGCCGCGGGACCCGGCGGCGGGTCAGCCGGAGCTGTTCGATGTCGACTGATGCCCCGGCCCCAGCGCTTTCCACGCGTTGACAGTGATGTATTCGATCCCGGTCCGCGTGTACTACGAGGACACCGACGCCGTGGGGGTCGTGTATCACGCCAACTACCTGAAATTCATGGAGCGTTGCCGTTCGGAGTGGCTGCACGCCGCGGGTTGCGACGTGGAGCGCGTCCGGGAACGGTTCGCGATCCTGTTCACCGTGCGCCGCGCGGCCATCGATTACTTGTCGCCGGCCCGCCTGTGGGACGAACTTTCCGTTACAGTGGCAGTTCTAAAGCTGGGCAAAGTCACCCTGGATCTGGAACAATCCGTTCAGCGTGGGGACGAGCTGCTGTGCAAGGGTATTCTGCGCCTCGCTTCCCTCGAGCCCGGGTCTCTGAAGCCGAAAGTCATGCCCGGCCACTTACGCAAGCTGATTGATCCGCAAGTCCGATGAATGACTCATTCCAACCCCGGGAGACCGCCCGCTGATGGAAAATGCCATAAATCTTGCATCACAACAGGATACGATATCCATCCTGGCGCTGGTAATGGAGGCAAGCCTGCTGGTTCAGCTCGTTATGCTGATCCTGCTGCTGGCCTCCGTGGTGTCCTGGACCATGATCTTTTCCAAGTATTTCAGCATCAAGGCCGCGTCTCGCGCGGCGGATGACTTCGAGGATGATTTCTGGTCCGGCGGCGACATGGATACTTTGTTCCAGGGATGGGCGGGCCGCGGCCGGCTGCCGGAGGGAATGGCTTCCATATTCGTGGCCGGCTACCGGGAGTACACCCGGCTGGGAAGCAAGGCGAACGTCGGCCGGCAGGATATGCTGGACGCGGTGCACCGGGCCATGCGCGTGGCCATGATGCGGGAGACCGACGACTTGGAGACGAGCCTGTCGTTCCTGGCGACGGTGGGCTCCACCAGCCCGTACATCGGGCTGTTCGGGACGGTGTGGGGCATTATGAACTCGTTCCGGTCCCTGGGGGTGGCGCAGCAGGCGACGATCGCCAGCGTCGCGCCGGGCATCGCCGAGGCGCTGGTGGCCACGGCCATGGGCTTGTTCGCGGCGATTCCCGCGGTGATCGCCTACAATCGGTTCTCAAATCAGGTGGAGCGCCTGTTGTCCCGGTACGAAGCGTTTGCCGATGAGTTCCTGAGCATTGTGAATCGACAGACCATGCCATCGAGGGCCGCCTGACCTTGCGGGGTTATCGTACATTCAAGCGAAGGAAGCAGATGGCTGAAATCAACGTCGTGCCGTATATCGACGTGATGCTGGTGCTGCTGGTGATATTCATGATCACCGCGCCGCTGCTGACCCAAGGCGTGGACGTGGACCTGCCGACGGCGGCGTCCAACCCGATGCCGGAGGAGACCGAGCCGGTGGTGGTGACCGTCACGGCCGCCGGCGAGATGTATATCGACGAGGATCTGAAGGAAGCGGACGAAATCACGGCCTACGCGGTTGCGGTCCGGAACCGCAACCAGGAGGCGCGCTTCCTGGTCCGGGGTGATCAGAGCGCCGAGTACCGGCATATCGTCAAGGCCATGGTGCTGCTGCAGCAGGCCGGAGTGCCCCGGGTGGGGATGGTCACGGAGCCGCCGGAGGAGTGAGCGGAATGAGGCCGAAAGCGCGACGGGTCGGCGTGACTTCCAAGTCGGTGTTCTATGCCATCATCGTCCACGTGGCGGCCGCTGTACTGCTGGTGCTGAATATCGACTGGCCGACCCACGTCGTTTCGTCGCCGCAGTCGGAACCCGCCCCGGTGCAGGCAAGCGTGGTCAGCGAAGCGGAGATACAGAAACAGATGGCGGCCATCGAGGAGAAGGAACAGGCCGAGCAGCGCAGGCAGCAGGAAGCGCAGGAGAAACTGGAGGAGCTGCTTCAGCAGAAAGAGGCCGAAGAGCAGCGACTGGCGGAGATCAAGGAGCGCCAGGAGCAGGAGCGACGCGAGGCCGAGGAGCTCGCGAAGCGCAAGGAACAGGAGCAGCAGGAGCTGGCCAGGCTGCAGGAGGAAGAGGAGCGCAAGCGCCAGGAAGAGGAAGAGCGCAGGCGCCAGGAGGAAGCCGAGCGCCAGCGCCAGGAAGAGGCCGAACGAAAGCGCCAGGAGGAAGCGGAACGCCAGAGACAGGCGGAAGAGGAACGCAAACGCAGGGAGGCCGAGGAGCAGCGCCAGAGGGAGCTGGCGGCCGAGCGGGAACGGCAGCAACAGTTGCAGCAACGGCTGGAGCAGGAACGCCTGGAGAGTCTCGTCCAGTCCGCCCTGAGTCAGTACATACCGATCATCAAGCAAAAGGTCGGACGCAACTGGAACCGCCCGGCGGGACTGCGGGACAATTTCGAAGCGCATGTTAATGTACGCCTCAGCCAGACCGGAGAAGTGATATCGGCGCGCATCGTAAGGTCCAGTGGCAACGCGGTCTTCGACCGGTCGGTGGAGAACGCCGTGCTCAAGGCATCGCCCCTGCCGATTCCGCAGGAGAAGGGTGTCAATGAGAAGTTTCGGAACTTGAACCTGAGATTCAGACCGCAAGACATGATTTCGTGAAAAATATGAGACAAAAAACAGGCATTATCCTGATGCTGCTGGCCGTAACACTGGGTGTCCGCCCGGCATCGGCGCAGCTCGAGATTGATATTACCCAGGGTGTTGCGGCGGGGATTCCCATTGCGATTGTCCCGTTCGATTACCAGGGCAGCGAGCCGCCGCCTCACGAGGTGAGCGACGTGGTGGAATCGGATCTTCAGCGCAGCGGTCGATTCGACACCATCGCCCGCGAGAATTTTCTGAGCCGACCCCATGATCATGACGAGGTCAAGTTCAAGGATTGGCGGCTGATCAAGGCCGAGGCGCTGGTCGTGGGACGTGTCATACGGATGGAGTCGGATCTTTACCGGGTCGAGTTCCGGCTGTTCGACGTGTTCAAGGAACAGCAGCTCGGGGGGTTTCGTTACGAAGTCGAAGGCGGCAATCTGCGCAAGATCGCCCATCAGATCGCTGACTACGTGTACGAGGAGCTCATTGGTGAGCCCGGTGCTTTCGATACCAGGATTGCATATGTAACGCTGCAGGTGATGGACGGCGAGCGCACGTATCTGCTGCGGGTCGCCGACTCCGATGGCTTCAATCCGCGTACCATCCTCAAGTCGGATGAGCCGATCCTGTCCCCCGCCTGGTCCCCGGACGGTCAGAAGCTGGCCTACGTGTCCTTCGAGGAAGGGCGATCGATGGTGTTTGTACAGCGACTGCAGGATGCCTCGCGGGATCGGGTGGCGGCGTACCAGGGCGTCAACGGGGCGCCGGCCTGGTCACCCGACGGACGCACTCTTGCGTTCACTTCATCGAAGGACGGTAATCCGGAAATATACCTGATGGATGTCGAGTCGGGCTCGGTCACGCGCCTGACGCGGCATCACGGCATCGATACCGAGGCTGCCTGGTCGCCGGACGGCCGTCATCTGGTGTTTACCTCGGACCGTTCCGGGCGTCCGCAGATATACCGGATGCGACGCGACGGCACCGGTGTCGAGCGCTTGACGTTCGAGGGGCGCTACAACGCCCGGGCTTCGTACGACCCCAACGGCGAGCGTCTGACCCTGGTCACCAATCAAGGCGGCGGTTTTCGCATCGGTGTTTTTTATCTGGAAAGCCAGGGTTTGCAGATCGTCACCGGAGAGACCAGCCTGGACGAGTCTCCGACGTTCGCGCCGAATGGAGCAATGATTCTGTACGCCACCCAGAAGGGGGGCCGCGGCGTGCTTGCCGCGGTGTCATCGGACGGCAGAGTGAAGCAGACGCTGCGGTTCCAGCAGGGCGATGTACGCGAGCCGGCGTGGTCGCCCTACAACCAGAAACTCTAGAGGAGCGAAATCGATGTTGAAGCAAAATCAATTTGTGCTGGCCGCCGTGCTGAGCCTGGTCCTGGCCGGTTGCGGCGGAGACAAGGGCATAAAAGGCGAGGAAGGTGCAGGTGCAGGAGGCGAGGATGGCGTCACCGCGAGTGGCCTGAGTGACGGATCGGGCGCCTCCGGCAGCATGCTGGATGCGGACATGGAGCAGCTGCTGGGCACCAACAAGGTGTACTTCGAGTTCGACAGCTCCTCCGTGGACCAGCAGTCGAGGCAGGTGATCGAGGCCCACTCGCAGTACCTGATCGAGAACCCGGACGTCAATGTCGTGTTGGAAGGGCACGCGGATGAGCGCGGCACCCGCGAGTATAACCTGGCGTTGGGTGAACGGCGGGCCAATTCCGTAGCCGAGATCATGGTCGCGTACGGCGTGGCACCCGGTCGCATACAAACCGTATCCTACGGCGAGGAGCGTCCCGCTGCCCTCGGCAGTGACGAGAGCGCATGGCAGCTCAATCGCCGGGTCGTAATACTGAGGTGATGATCGTGTCCATGAATACCAGGACCTATCCCCTGTTTGCCGCATTGCTCGCC
>JBEPXV010000200.1:0-1297 GCA_041641695.1 Gammaproteobacteria bacterium
GTAACGTAGAAACAAGGAAGGTAAAAATTCGGGGTGTACACGAAAACCGCTGCCAGGGATTTCAGCATGGTTCGGCGGCGCGCGCGGGGTGTCGCGGCACCTGGACCATACGCCCTATATCCGGGGGGATCCATCCATGGGCGCACGTTCTATCCTGGTTATCAATTCCAAGGGGGGAGCCGGCAAGTCGACGCTGACCTCCAACCTTGCAAGTTTTTACGCGGTACGCGGCTACCGTACCGCCCTGTTCGATTTCGACCGGCAAATGTCCGGTGTCCGCTGGCTCGAGCGCCGGCCCAGGGAGATCCCGGAGATAACCGGGGTTACGGGCTGGACCTTCCGCGACTTCGATTCCTACCAGCGCGTGATCATGGACCCGCCGGCGCAGATCCAGAACAAGGACATGGCCATGCTCGTGGCCCGCTCCGACGTGGTGATCGTTCCCGTGCTGCCTTCGCCCATCGACATTCACGCTGCCGCCGATTTCATCCGCGACCTGCTGGTCGACGGCAAGGTCCGCCATTCCAACAAGCCCGTGTGCGTCGTGGCCAACCGCGTGCGTACGAACACGGTGATGTACGACCAGCTCAGGCGGTTCCTGGGTAGTCTCAAGATTCCCTTCGTCACCACTTTTCGCGACAGTCAGAACTACACCCACGCCTCCATGAAAGGCATCGGTGTTTTCGAGATGAACCGGGACATCGTGGCCCAGGATCTGCAGCACTGGCGGCCCCTCCTCGAGTGGGTGGACACGCATATCAAGAAGGCCGACATGCGGGAGCGAACCCGGCGTCTCGGCGAAGACCGGCCGCCGCTGAAGCTCGTCCAGTAGGCGCGGCAGCGCGTCGAGAGGCGGGCGCACCCCGCGATCGCTGCCTGTCACGGGCCGCCCGGCCCTTGCCCGGAATCTTGACATTTGTCGGGATGAATCCCTACGTACGCACTTCGCAGCACGGTAAGTGGAGTAAGCGGGCATAAAGCCTCGCCGCCTGACTCAAATTGCCATAAGGGCGCTGCCGGGTGCTTTTTCACCAAGCGAGTATCGGGGAGAGATAACCACCGAAGGCACCAACAATATTGGGGGCCCCAAGCGGTTATGACCGGGAACGCAGGTGCCCTGAACCCAATCCGTGCCCCGATTCCAGACATTTGTCGTAATGAATCCCGACCAGAGATAACCACCGAAGGCACCAACAATATTGGGGGCCCCAAGCGGTTATGACCGGGAACGCAGGTGCCCTGAACCCAATCCGTGCCCCGATTCCAGACATTTGTCGTAATGAATCCCGACCAGAGA
>JBEPXV010000200.1:1397-4812 GCA_041641695.1 Gammaproteobacteria bacterium
AGAGATAACCACCGAAGGCACCAACAATATTGGGGGCCCCAAGCGGTTATGACCGGGAACGCAGGTGCCCTGAACCCAATCCGTGCCCCGATTCCAGACATTTGTCGTAATGAATCCCGACCAGAGATAACCACCGAAGGCACCAACAATATTGGGGGCCCCAAGCGGTTATGACCGGGAACGCAGGTGCCCTGGCGCTGAGCCGTGCCCGGATTCTTGAAATCTGTCGGGATTGATTCCCGTACGTCCCTTCGTTTTGCAATATCGAGGTTGGAACGGCGGTGGACTCCGGCACGAGTGTCGCGCACGGTGCCTCGTCGTCCTCTTCCCGCATGGTGACACGCGGCCTCTGGCGTCGCCTGCCAGATCTGTGTCACGTAGTTCGTGCTAAGCTGTATCGCCACATTTCTCATCTTCACATCGAGGGTATTTCATGACTGAAAAAATCGGGCTGATCGGTCCCGGCATCATGGGCCAGCCGATGGGCATGAACCTGCTCAACGCCGGCTATCCGTTGTGGGTGTTCTCCCGAACACCGTCCCGCGCCCAGCCCCTGGTGGATGCCGGCGCCACGCTGTGCGACACGCCCAGGGCCGTCGCCGAGCAGGCCGACATCATCATATCCATCGTCAGCGACACGCCGGATGTCGAAGCCGTGGTGCTGGACGAGAACGGGGTGCTGGAAGGGGCGAGCGCCGGCAAGGTCCTGGTGGATATGTCGACCATATCGCCTATCGCCACGCGAAAGATCGCCGGGAAGCTCGCGGAGAAGGGCGTCGAGATGCTGGACGCGCCGGTATCCGGGGGCGACGTCGGCGCGAAGAACGGCACGCTGTCCATCATGGTCGGCGGCAAGCCCGATGTCTTCGAGCGGGTCAAGCCGGTGTTCGACGTGCTGGGCAAGAACATCGTGCACGTGGGCGAATCGGGCGCCGGCCAGGTGGCCAAGGCATGCAACCAGATCCTGGTGGCGGAGCACATCAACGCGGCGGGCGAGGCGCTGCTGCTGGCGCGCGCCTGCGGCGTCGACCCGGAGAAGGTCCGCCAGGCACTGCTGGGCGGCTTCGCCCACAGCAAGGTACTGGAAGTCCACGGCGAACGCATGCTGACCCGCAACTTCCAGCCCGGGTTCAAGGCCAGGCTGCACAAGAAGGACATGCACATCGTCATCGACACCATGGAGGAGAAAGGCCTCGATCTGCCCACTGCAAAGGCCGTCACCGAGGCCCTCGACCAGGCGGTGGCCAACAGCGACAGCGAGCTGGACTCCACCGTTCTTGTCAAGATCCTGGAAGCCAGGAACTCGGTGGATATCGGATGACGCGTCTGGCGCCGCTGGCGGTCATCGCGCTGGTCGTGCTGCTGACCGCCTGCGGCCGCGATATGACACTGTCGGTAGTCTTCGACACGCCGGCCGGACTGGACGCCGGGTCGGCCGTTTATCTCGGTGATGCACAGGTCGGCGAGGTCTCCAGGCTCACGGTTGCCGGCGGCGAGACCCTGGCGGAATTATCCCTGGACCCCGACCTCATCGGCGTGCTGCGCAGTGGCTCGGCAGGCCTGCTGGCCCGGCGCGAAGGCCGCACGGTGATCGAGCTGTACAACTATCGACCCGGCACCGAGCCGCTGGCAGACGGCGGCGAGCTGGTGGGCCTGAACGGTTCGCTGGAGCTCGCCGCCTGGCAGGCGGGCGAGGCCCTGGATACGGGAAGGCAGACCATGGACGAGATGAGCCGCTCCGTCACAGAGTACTTCGAGAGTGACGCGTGGCAGCGGCAGAAGGAGAACATGAACCGACAGATGGAAGCCCTGAACGAGGAGCTCGGCCGCGCCTACGAGCGAACCGACCGGGCTTACCGTGATTTCATGGCGGACCTGGAGAGCGAATCCGAAGGCGCCAGGGAACGTGCCCGGGAATCCTATGCCGAGCTCGCCCGGCGGCTGCGGGAGCAGATCGCGCGCTTGCGGGAGGAGGGCAACGAGAGCATCGTCGAGCCCCTGCAACGTTTGCTGGAAGACTTGTCCCGTGCCATGGAGAGAAAGCCCGAGCAGGAGTCCACCTGAAGACTCGCTCGCCGCCGGCCGTCATGGACGGATCAATGAGCGGATAAAAAAAGCGGCCCCGGTGAATGCCGGGGCCGTTTTCTTCAAGTTGCCTTTGCTGCATGTCGCAAGGCATTACCGGTGCCAGGGGCGTCCGGACTGATCGCGCCGGTAGCCGCTTCCACGATGGTCATCGCGGTATGAGTGGCCCCGGTAGCCCTGGCGCGGCTGCACCAGCAGCGGTGCATACACGAATCCGCGGCGACCGTTGGCCTTGACCATGTACCAATTGCGGTGCCGCACCTTGCCGACCACGTGCACGGGCTCGCGGCGGTGGAGGCGGTCCGTGATGGAGTAGCCCGTGCCGGGACCGGCCCGGACGTTGCTTGTGGTTCTCGCCACGAAGGTGTCGTTGATCCGGCTGAGCCTCGTGCTGCGGTGGTCGTAGGATTTCCGGCTCGGCGCATGCCGGCGATAGCTCTTACCGCGGTGGCTGTAGGATTTCTGACTGGGCGCATACCGGCGATAGCCGGAGTGCCGTGACGATTTATGCCCGCCGCCGCGATAGTTGTGGGCGACGTTCTTGCCGAGCAGGAATCCGCCCACCGCGCCCGCGGCGGTGGCCGCGGACTGGCCCTTGCCGTCGACGATCTTGTTGCCGGCCAGCCCACCGATGGCCGCGCCGATGGCGCCGCCGAGGTTCTCGCGGTTCAGGATGTTGCTGCCTTCGTGGTCCGCAATGGCCGGCCCGGTGGCCAGGCCCGTGGAAAGAACAACGATGGTGATCAGGCGTTTCATGGGAAATCACTCCTAAATGCGTGAATGTAGGCGTAACTGTGCCAGCTTGCCGTTGAACACACTCTGAATCGAAAATGAACAACGACTGAATAGCCGCGGACGCGGCAGCGTGCGCCCTATTCATTAAAGGGGAACCGGTAGCTTTGCCGGGACCGGTGTCTTCAGCCGTGGTGGTATCCGGAAGTCGATCCGGACCCAGGGGTCTGCAATGCGTAGGACGCAAAAAAACCCCGGCATTGGCCGGGGTCTGTGAGGCGGGTTGGGGGCGCGGGCGGGGCAGGATGCCGCCGGCTAATAGTCGTTGTAACCGTAACGGGTGGGGCGCAGCAGCGGTGCGTAGACATAGCCGTCGCGGTGGCCCACTTGCACCTTGTACCAGTTGCGGCCTTTCACCTTTCCGATCACGCGTACGGGTTCCCGGTCGTAGAGTTGGTCGATCACCCGGTAGCGCGTGCTTGGGCCGGAGCGCACGTTGCTGGTGCACGTCGCGATATAGGTCGCGTGAATCGGGTGTATGCGGTGGTGGTGTCCGGCGTCGTGGTCACAGCAGGTCCGATGCTTCTGGTAGCCGCTG
>JBEPXV010000201.1:0-420 GCA_041641695.1 Gammaproteobacteria bacterium
CTGACCGGCCATCCCGGACCCTCCCGCCCCTCAAACCAAGGCGCCTCCCAGTTTCGCAAATACTAGACCCCCACCTGTACTATTTCCCGTCAATCCGCACACTTCGGATAGCCCGATTGGGCACATCCCGCCAGGTGTGCGCATGCTCCCAATAGGGATCGGAACAAACCACCATTACTCCGTCCATCTCCGTCTCCCGCATCTGAAAATAATCCGGATCCTCGTTGAACCATGAGCAGATATACGCATTGTCCCGGTTGGCCAGGAAGAAGTTCATGGCCCGTATGTACCGCGTCCGCTTCTCGATGACCGAAACACCGCGCTCCACCGCGGCTTGCATGTCCCCCCTGTCGAAGCGCTTGATGTAGTTGAAGATCTTCTCCGCGCCGATCCGCCCCCGCTCCTTGATCCGCACCCAGA
>JBEPXV010000201.1:430-4777 GCA_041641695.1 Gammaproteobacteria bacterium
CTGACCGGCCATCCCGGACCCTCCCGCCCCTCAAACCAAGGCGCCTCCCAGTTTCGCAAATACTAGACCCCCACCTGTACTATTTCCCGTCAATCCGCACACTTCGGATAGCCCGATTGGGCACATCCCGCCAGGTGTGCGCATGCTCCCAATAGGGATCGGAACAAACCACCATTACTCCGTCCATCTCCGTCTCCCGCATCTGAAAATAATCCGGATCCTCGTTGAACCATGAGCAGATATACGCATTGTCCCGGTTAGCCAGGAAGAAGTTCATGGCCCGTATGTACCGCGTCCGCTTCTCGATGACCGAAACACCGCGCTCCACCGCGGCTTGCATGTCCTCCCTGTTGAAGCGCTTGATGTAGTTGAAGATCTTCTCCGCGCCGATCCGCCCCCGCTCCTTGATCCGCACCCCCCGCAGCTCGCCGTTGAACGCGAACACGTTCTCTCCGTCGCTGAACGGCATGTTGTTCTCAATCGCGATACCCTCGTCGCGAAAGGCGCTGCGGGCATGAGCGATGAACAACGGCGTTTTCGGAAACACCGACTCCGTATCCTCCCAGACCGGGCGGATATCGTGATACAGCCGCCATTGGCGGTCCCCGTCCAGCCAGGCGCAGCCCCAGCCGTGGCCCTGGTACTCCCTGCTGTGGCGCGCCAGCTCGCGAAATGCGTCAAGATGCCCCGCCGGCTCGACGCCGTGGGGATGATAGAGCAGAAGCAGGCGGCACATAGATGGAGACAGTACTGAGGAACCCTGATCAATTAGTCACGTCGTCATTGCATCCTTGGCTCCGTAAACGGTGCTTCCGTGCACCACTTCTGCGAGCGCAGCGAAGCAATTCGGTGACGCGGCTCTCCGTTTGGATTTTCATCAAACGGGATGCAGGCCGGTGAAGGTCAGCGCCGTGTCCTCGGGGAAGCCGTGCATGATGTTGAAGCACTGCACCGCCTGGCCAGCGGCGCCCTTCATGAGATTGTCGATGGCGCTGATCACCACCAGCCGGTCGGCGTCGGCGTCCAGCTCGAAACCGATGTCGCAGTAATTGGTGCCGGCCAGAAGCTTCGGCTCCGGGTAGCGATAGATGCCGGAGCGTTCCTTGACGATGCGGATGAACCGCTCGTCGCCATAGTCCTCGCGGTATATCTTCCAGGCATCCTTCTCGGTGATGGGCTCGTTCAGGAACACGTGCGACGTGGCCAGGATTCCCCTTACCATCTCTATGGACGTGGCCGAGAAGTGTACATGCGCGTCATTCCCCAGCACCTGCAGCATCTCCGCCACGTGGCGGTGCCCCGTCGGCTTGTAGGAGCGGACCGCGCCGCTGCGCTCGGGATGGTGGCTGGCATGGCTGGCGGCATTGCCGGCCTCGCTGGATCCCGTCTTCACCTCCACCACCGCCCGTTCCACCAGGCCGCGTCTGTACAGGGGTTGCAGCGCGAGAATAGTGGCGGTGGCGTTGCAGCCCGCGCCGGTGGCGAGACGGGCGTCCGCCAGGCGCTCCCGGTTCACCTCCGGAATACCGTACACGAACTCATCCAGCAGCTCGGGCCTGGCATGATCGTGGCCATACCACTTGCGGTAGGCGACGGGGTCGTCGAGACGGAAGTCGCCGCTCAGGTCGATGAGCGTCGGCGCCAGGTCCCGGAAGCGGTCGATGCCGGCCATGGCCCGCCCGTGGGGCAGCGCCAGGAACAGCAGGTCAACGTGCTCCAGATCTTCCATGGCGGAGAACTTCAGGGCAGCCGTCTTGCGAAGGTTGGGATGCGCCTTGTGCACGGACTTGCCGGCGAATCGCTCGGAAGTCACCTGCGCAATCTCCACCCCGGGATGGGCCAGCAGCAGCCGCAGCAGCTCGCCGCCGGTGTAACCGGAGCCCCCGACAATCGATGCCCGGATCATGCCTGCGCCTGCGCCGCGACGTAGTCGATCACCTTGTCCGGGATGTTCACGCCGGTGGTGTCGATGCTGTTGCGGAACTCCATGGTGTAGTTGACCTCGTTGACCAGCAGACCTTCCTCCCCTTCCAACACATCCACGGCCAGCACCCCGCCGCCGACCGCCCGAGCGGCGTTGACGCACAGCTCCGCGAGCTCCGGCGTCACCGGGCAGTTGCTCGCCACCGCGCCCCGCGCGGTGTTGGTGATCCAGTGCTCCGAAGTCCGGTAGATGGCGGCAATGCATTCGTCGCCCACCACGAACGCCCGGATGTCGCGGCCCTTTTTCCGGACATACTTCTGGATGAAGAATATCGAGTGATGGTAGCTGCCCAGCACCGTCTTGTGCTCGAGGATGGTCTCCGCCGCGTCTCGGTCGTTCACCTTCGACAACAGCCGGCCCCAGGACCCCACCGCCGGTTTGAGGATCACCGGGTAGCCCAGCTCCTCGATGGCTTCCAGGGCCGACTCCTCGGTGAAGGCGATGCGCAGCCCGGGCTGCGGCACGTCATTGTCCTTCAATGCCACGGCAGTCAGAATCTTGTCGCCGCAGGTCTGGGACACGTCGTAGGAGTTGACGCATGGAACGCCCAGGCTCTTGAACAGCCGCAGGGCGTGCAGTGCGCGGGAATGATTAATGCTGCGCTCGATGACCACGTCGACGTCCGGTCCCCGATCCAGATCGAAGACCAGGCGCCGGTCGTCCAGCATGACCAGCTCGATGCCCGCCCGCTTCTGGAATTCCCCGATGAGAAGCTTCTCTTCCTTTCGGATCAGCGAGTGGAGAAACCCGACTTTTACTGGCCCCAATCCTCTTCCGCCTCGGGTGCTTCCTGGATGGTGACGGGGTCGGTGCCGGTGACTTCCAGCTCCGATCCGCAGTCGGTACATTCGAGCAGCTCGCCCTGCACCACGGTCGAATCGACTTCCACCCGCGCCCCGCAAACCGGACAATCAGCCATGCTCTTCACCTGCTTTTCTAGTTGAAAGTTCGATGGAGTGGTTTAGAAAGCAGGAATGTACAGGAAACAAACTGTATTCCACAAACAGTCGCCCACCCCCCGGCCGGCGCCCCGGAGCGTCGAACGACGGCGTCCTGCCGCCGCCGATCTCGCCGTCGCGGGCTGCGGCCATTAGAATGCGGGCACGGATATCAACCCCACCCGCGAACGGGCCGCGATCCCCTACAATCAGGGCGGTGACCCGCTCGCCGGATGCAAAGGCACATGCTCAGGATTCTGGTGATAACCGGGGACCACACCATCCCGGATGCCGAAAAAGTTGGCGGCCGCTACACCGCGGAAGACCTCGAGGGTCACCGCCGCATGGAACAGGCGTTCGCCGGCCTGCCGGGACTGGACTGCACGATCCTGGCGGACCACGCCGGGCTTCTTGACCTGGTGCGCGAGCAGCACTTCGACCTGGTCGTGAACTTCTGCGACACCGGCTACCGGAATCGAATTCTGCTGGAGCCGAATATTCCGGCATACCTGGAGCTGCTCGACATCCCGTACACCGGCGCGCCGCCGGCCGCGCTCGGGCTCGCTTACGACAAAGCGATCGTCCGCCTGGTTGCCGAAGCCATGGGCGTTCCGGTTCCGGCGGAGCTGTACCTGCCTTTCGAGACCCTGGCCGGCCCGCCGCCGGAAGGCCCCTACCCGGCGCTCATCAAGCCCAACCGGGCGGACGGCAGCCTGGGCATCACCAAGGACGCCGTGGTGCGCTCGCCCGGGGAGGCCCGCGCCTATCTCGATTGGTATATCGACGCGGTTCCCGGCCGCGACGCGCTGTTCCAGGAGTACCTGACGGGAACGGAATACGGCGTCGGGCTGATCGGCAACACCGACGACGATCTCGAAGCCCTGCCGGCCCTGGAGGTGGATTTCTCCGGGCTGCCCGAGGGCCTGAACCCGATACTGTCCTACGAGTCCAAGGCCATGCCCGATTCACCCTACTGGACGGCGATCGGTTACCAGCGCGCCGGGCTCAGCGCCGATGAGGAAGCCGAGCTCGTCAATCACTCGCGCAGACTGTTCAAGCGCCTCGGAGTGCGCGATTACGGCCGCTTCGACTTTCGCAGATCCAAGGACGGCGTAATCAAGCTCATGGAAGCGAACACCAACCCGGCCTGGGCCTATGACGCCAAGCTGGCGCTCATGGCCGGTTTCGCGGGGATCGACTACCCGCAGATGCTGAAGCGGATCGTGGATGCCGCCTGCCGGCGGTGTGGCATAGCCTGACTCAGACCAGCTTTCGCGGGATGCTCTGTATGAACTCGCGGCTGCGCACGCGCTCCTCGCCCTCGAATGCCTCGACGTAACAAGCCGACTGGAACGCATCATGGGTGCAGGTCAGCACACTGCGGCATTCGACGCGGATCCGCCAGTCGCCTCGCCGGAACTGGCA
>JBEPXV010000202.1:0-4777 GCA_041641695.1 Gammaproteobacteria bacterium
TCGTGGAAGCATTGTTCGACGACGACGTTCAGGTCAATCCGTACCTGCGCCAGGCCGCTTCCTCGTGAGTGATACAGCTCTTTCAGCAGGTGATCCCTCTGCTGCAGCGGCAGCGCCGCGAACCGGCACCGATGCGCCTCGCGGGCCCGCCCGCTTACCCATTCGAGCAACCGCCGGTATCGCTTGGCGCTCACGGGGTCGTTCTCGATACGCTTCACGATCGCCGCCGGCACCCCGGCCTCGAGCGCGCCGGGGTCCTCGTCGGCGGGAATCAGTGTGTCGAGCACGGCCTCGAGGGTATCGACATCAACGCCCGGGCGCGCCCGCGCGCATCCGGCCAGATTGATGCCGCCAAGCATCCCGAAGACGCGCGCAAAAAAGCGGCGGCGGCTGAATGTGCCTGCTTTGCTCACTGTATCTCGCTCAATCGCTTGTACGTCCCGGGGCTTCAAGGGTGAGTGCCGTGGCTTGGCATTCACGGTGCGCCCGGAAGGGATTCAAGTGTAACCCGCCGCTGCATGGTGCAGTAACTGCGGCAGGCTGCAGGAGATTCCCGGTACCGGAGACGGATTAGCCGAACCGGGACCAGCCGGGCGCCCGACCCGGCGGATCACAGCGAGACGGCACTGTTCCTGTGCATGGCCCCGGCGTATAGAATCGTGCGTCCGTGTCCAACGATTGATACTGCTTCATGCCTTTATCTCCACCCGCAGACCGTGAACCGATCCACGAGCGGCGCGTCGAGTGCCGGGGCTACCGCCGCAAGGACGGGCTCTGGGATATCGAGGGCCACATGACCGACGTGAAGACCTACGATTTCCACAACACCGAGCGCGGCCATGTCGAGGCCGGCACTCCGGTTCACGAGATGTGGGTGCGGATCACGATCGACGACGATTTCCTGATCCACGAAGCCGAAGCCAGCACCGAGCATGCGCCCTACGGTATCTGCCCCGAGGCGGCGCCGGGCATGGAAAAGCTCAAGGGCGTACGCATCGGTGCCGGCTGGCGCCGGGAGATCAACAAGCGCGTCGGCGGCACCCTGGGCTGCACCCACCTGCGCGAGCTGCTCGGCCCCATGGCGACCGCCGCGGTGCAGACCATCGTGCCCATCAAGGAGAGGAAGGAAACGGCCCCGGCCGGCCAGCGCCCCGTTTTCATCGGCACCTGCCACGCCTACGCGCCGGACAGCCCCGTGGTCAAACGCCGCTGGCCCGACTGGTACCGGGACAGCGGCGACCGGGAGCGTTGAATACTACAATTTGATTTGTCATCAGGTGGAACACGGACGGCCCCGCCGCATAGAAAACGTGTATCGCTCGGCGGACACGACGCAAGCCTCACCGCTTCGAACAGAATCACCGCCATCGGCCGTCCAGCGGCCAACGATGTCCACCGGTAATCGAATCGACGCCGTCTATGGACAGGCGACCCCGCCGCAACTGCATGTGCGCGACGGGTCTTCGACGAGCGCAAATTCGGCGGAACCGTCGCTGATCACCAGCGTACGATTGGGTGCGGCGCCTTCGACCCTGACGAGTTGTACCGATGTTGGTGCGGAGCATATGAAGGACGGCTGCCCGGTCGGGCTGAAAGCAACAGTCTCGCCAAGTCCGCCGGTGGCCTCGTAGCAGACATCTGTGTCATTGGGATTGTCGTGTCTGGCCAACGTCACAGTAACAAGTCCATCCCGTATCCGCGCACAGGTACCGCAGTGGGAACATTGCAACTGCGGGATTTTTGTCCCAGCCCGTGCGCCCGGCATCAGCCATTCGAGCCAGCCGGAAGGAGTTGAGAGGGGGCTCACGTCGCCACCGGCCTGGACGACCTCGAAAGGGGGTTCGTCGGGTTCGGGGAAGAAATCACCGTCCGCCCCCGTACTGGTCTGCGCATGGGCCGGGAGGAACACGGCCTCGACCACGGGCCTGCTCCACTTTGAGGGCATCGCTGCCAGGACACCCGCCGCGGCGCCGCCGGCCGCGAGCTGTTTCAACGCGCGCCGGCGCCTGAAACTGGTGGTTTTGGAGTTGTCGCTGCTCGATGCTGGTTTGTGATCAGAATGACGACCGTTCCTCATGGCATTTCCTCCCAGTTGCCAGATTGTTCTAGTTGTACGAAGTACACGCCTCTATTATAAAAAATACCGCAAATCCTGACACGGCGCCAATTCCCTCCTTCGCGGCGCTGCGGTGTCTCAGCGACCGGCCGAGACTTCGGAAAAGAGGACGGAGGGATTATTCCCGGAAAAATCGGGGTCAGAGAACCATTCTTTCAAATGGAACCACGACTTCGATTACCCTAATGTCAAAAAATGGTTCTCTGACCCCGATTTTTCGGCGCGTCCGGAACGACGCAAGACCACAGCCTTCCCTGGCCGTGGTCGTGTGCTCTGCCGCCGTTATGTCCCGCGACCGGGTGTCACGGCATTTGCGGCGTGGTGGTTGAAGACGCGCCTACTTCGCCTGCATGCGGGCCGCGCCGTCCAGGCGGATAACGTCGCCGTTGAGCATCTGGTTCTCGACGATGTGCATCACCAGGCGGGAGTACTCGTCGGCGCGGCCGAAGCGTTTCGGGAACGGCGTCTGCTGGGCCAGGCTGTCCTGGACTTCCTGTGGCATGCCCAGAAGCATCGGTGTGGCGATGAAGCCCGGGGCGATGGTCATCACGCGGATGCCCTTGCCGGACAGGTCGCGGGCCGCCTGGATGGTCAGCGACACGATGCCGCCCTTGGAAGCGCTGTAGGCGGCCTGGCCGATCTGGCCTTCGTAGGCCGCGACGGACGCGGTGTTGACGATGACGCCCCGCTCGCCGATATCGTCCAGGGGCTCCTCTCCGTACAGATCCGCGGCCACCAGGCGGATCATGTTGAAGGTGCCTACCAGGTTGACGTTGACCACCCTGGTGAAATCCTCCAGCGGCATGGGACCGTCGCGGCCCACGATGCGCTTGGCCGGGGCGATCCCCGCGCAGTTCACCAGCACGCGCGCGGCGCCGTGGGCGGACCTGGCCCTCGCCACCGCCGCCTCGGCGCTGTCGGCGCTGGCGACGTCGCACTGCACCGCCAGCCCGCCGATCTCCGTGGCGACCTTGCTCAGCTCTTCCTCGTTGACGTCCATGACGGCGACCTTCGCGCCGCCGGCGGCGAGCGCCCGGGCGGTCTCGGCGCCCATTCCGGATGCGCCGCCGGTCACTATCGCGGCAAGACCATTTACGTTCATAAGTTGCTCCTCATGTTGTTGGATTCATGCAGGCCGGGACCGCGTCCCGGCAAGGATATATCGGACCGGAACGCATCAGGAATACATCCCGATCGAAGGCGCGCGGCCGCGCCTCGAATCGCAGTCACCGGGCGCCGGTAATCACGAGCGCGGATACAATATCATCTGGGTGCAGCGGAAATGCGCCACGGTTTTGCCCGCGTCGTTCCTGACGTCGGCGTCCCAGACCTGGGTGCTCCTTCCGCCATGCACCAGTGTTGCCTCGCAGTGCACCGTGCCTTCCCGCGCCGTGCCCAGAAAATTCGTCTTCAGCTCGATGGTGGTGAAGCTCTCGGCGCCTTCCGGCAGGGATGCGATCGTTCCATAACCGCAGCACGTATCGGCCAGCGCCACGACCGTCCCGCCGTGCAGATAGCCGTTGGGCGCCAGATGGTGCGGCTTCAGGTCGATATGCGCGGTGACCCGGCCGAACGACGTGCTGTCGAACACCAGGCCCAGATGCTCGACCAATGTACCCTTTGCGCGGGCTTGTACGTCTTCCAGAGTCAAGGCAACAGGGGCTCGGTTTTTGAAAGGCGCAATCATCCCTGCATCCCGGTTCGGGCGCAACACCCGGACCGCGCGCTGGCGACTTTCGGGACCGGGGAGCCGCGCAGACTGCGAGCAGCGACCCGTGCTTTCAACGCGCGCCGCGATGCCGGAAACCGCCGGCGGCTGCATACAGGTCGTCTTCGCGATATCCCGGCATTGACCCGAATGAATATAATCCGCACGATTCATGCCAACGGCATGCACGGCTCGGCTTGACGCTGCGGCATGCCGGCTCGTCGTGTGCAGCTCCTTTGTTGCCAACAAACGCCCCGGAGGCCTGTATGGAACGTGAATCCATGGAATACGATGTCGTTATCGTCGGCGGCGGCCCGGCCGGCCTGGCCGCCTCGATCCGCCTGAAGCAGCTCGCCCAAGAGAGAGGCCGGGAAGTCGACGTCTGTATCCTGGAGAAGGGCTCCGAGATCGGGGCGCACATCCTGTCCGGGGCGGTGCTCGAGCCGCGGGCCCTGAACGAGCTCATACCCGACTGGTCGGACAAAGGCGCCCCGCTCAACGCGCCGGTGACCGAGGAGCGGTTCCTGTTCCTCAAAGAGAACAGCTCCCGGCGCATTCCCAACGCCTTCCTGCCGCCGCCCATGCAGAACCACGGCAACTACATCATCAGCCTCGGCAACCTGTGCCGCTGGCTGGCCGAGCAGGCGGAGGAGCTGGGGGTGGAGATCTATCCCGGCTTCGCCGCGGCCGAGATTCTCTACGACGACAACGACGCAGTCATGGGCGTGGCCACCGGCGACAAGGGCGTGGACCGCGACGGAAACCAGACTGGCCTCTACGAGCCCGGCATCGAGCTGCACGCCCGGTACACCTTGTTCGCGGAAGGCTGCCGCGGCCACCTCGGCCGCCAGCTGATGGAGCGCTTCGCGCTGCGCGAGGGCGTGCAGCCGCAGACCTACGGAATCGGCCTCAAGGAGATCTGGCGCGTCGACCCGGCCCAGCACAGCCAGGGC
>JBEPXV010000203.1:0-4772 GCA_041641695.1 Gammaproteobacteria bacterium
GGCAGTGCCAGCAGGTTGTAGCCGATCGCCCAGGTGATGTTCTGGCGGATGATGACTCTCGTGCGGCGGCCGATGTGCAGCGCGTCGGGAATGGTGTCCAGCGCGTCGGTGGTCAGAACCATGTCGGCGTTGACGCGGGCCAGGTCGGTGCCGCCCGCCATGGCCATCGAGACATCCGCGGCGGACAGAAACGGGGCGTCGTTGGTGCCGTCGCCGACCGCCGCCACCACGCGGCCCTCCTGCTGCAGCGACAGGAGTGCCGCCAGCTTGTCGGCCGGCGTCATGCCGCCCTGCCAGTCGACAATGCCCAGGCGCTTCGCCAGCGCCCGTACCGCCGCACGATGATCCCCGGAGCACAAGCGGATATGAATACCCGCCTCGCGCAGGGCTTCCAGCATGGACGGCGCGTCCGCCCGGAGCCGATCCTGGAGATCAATGCGGCCGAGCAGCCGGTTGTGTGACGCCACCCAGGTGCAGGATTTCGACCCCGGGGCTTCCGGGCGATTGAGGGTGTGGCCACTGATGTATTCCGCGTTGCCGACGTAGTAGCGGACCCCGGCGACGATTCCGCTGACTCCGCCGGCGTCGTGATGCAGGGCAGTCGCCGGTGGCACCGGGCCGTCCAGCCGCGCGCGGATGGCCTTTGCCACAGGGTGACGCGAGGCCTGGTTCAGGGACGCGGCGATAGACAGGACATCATCGGGATGGCCCGCCCCGTGACAGATAATTTCGTCAACATTGAGCCGGCCCTCCGTGAGCGTGCCGGTCTTGTCCAGCAGTATCGTGTCCACACGTGCCAGGGACTCCAGCGCGGCTCCGGACACCGGGATAACCGAACGGCCGGCCAGGGCGTTGACCGCCGCGGTTAGGGCGGCGGGGGTGGCGAGCGACAGGGCGCAAGGGCAGGTTACCACGAGTATCGACACCACGATCGCCAGCCACTCCGGCTCGCCCTGCGCGAGCCAGTACCCGCCGGCCCCGGCGGCCAGCAGCAGCACGCCCCCTATGAACCAGGCGGCGGCTCGGTCGGCGAGCCGCGCCAGACGCGGTTTGTATGCCTGGGCCTTCTCCGTCAGCCGGATGATCTGTGACACGGTAGACTGGGCGTGGGCGCGCGAGACCTCGACCAGCACCGGCTGGTCGATATTGGTGGAGCCCGCGAGAACTTCGTTGCCGGCGGTCTTTTCCTGCGGCGTCGACTCGCCCGTGAGCAGCGCTTCGTTGGCGGTGGTCGCGCCTTCGATGACCGCGCCGTCCGCCGGGAAGGCGCAGCCGGGCTGCACGCGTACCACGTCGCCGGGTGCCAGCTCCGAAGCGAGGGCCGGTTCCCAGTCGCCGTTGGCGCCGCGCCGCTCCGCCAGGTCGGGCATCGACTGGCTCATTGCCTCGATGGCGGCGATACTGCGGTGGCGGGCGCGGGCTTCCAGGAAGCGGGCGCACAGCAGCAGAAAGACGAACATGGCGACGGATTCGAAATAGACCGCACCGCTGCCGGTCCACGTCGCCCGGGCGCTGCCGGCGAAGGCGATGCCCATCCCCAGGGCCACGGGCACGTCCATGCCCAGGGTCCGGTTGCGGAGGTCCCGGAGCGCGCCCTGGAAAAAAGGCGCGGCGCCGTAGGCGATGATCGGGATTGTCAGGAACAGGCTCAGCCAGCGGAACAGCTCACGATGGCCCGGTTCCATGCCGCGGCTGTCTCCGAAGTACATGGCCGTGGCGATCATCATGACCTGCATCCCCAGGGCGCCGGTCACCCCGATCCGCAGCAGGAACGCCCGGTTTTCCCGGCGTGCAACGTCCTGGTGCACGGACGGGTCGAAGGGGCGGGCGCGGTAGCCGATCGCCTGGATGCGCTCGAGGATTCCGCTCAGCCGGACCTGGTCCGGCCGCCAGGCCAGCATCGCCCTGTGGGTGTTGTAGTTCACGTATGCTTCCACGATGCCGGGGGTCTGCGCCAGCCGCTGCTCGATCAGCCAGGCGCACGCGGAGCAGGTAATGCCTTCGATGATCAGGGCAACATGCTTGATGCCCTCGTCGTCGCTGTCAACGAACTTTGCCTCGACATCCGGGTTATCGTAGGTCGACGCCGCGGACACGAAATCCGGCACTGGCTCGGCGCGCGCCATGGGCTTGGCGGCGCGGCGCTCGTAGAAATCGGTGTAGCCGGCGTCCACGATCGCCCGGGCGACGGCTTCGCATCCGTGACAGCACATGGGCTGCGCCGTGCCGTCGATGGTCACGGTCAGGTCGACGCCCCGCGGTACGCGGAGTCCGCAATGAAAGCACTCGGTCACCCGTCCCTCCACGCGCCGGTTTCTGTTGCCGGGCTCGCCCGTAATTCGGTGGTGGCGAGTATTCTACTGCATACGGGCGCTGTACGACGTGCGGGGCGGGTGCATGCCGGCGGCATTGTACAGGCTGTCCAGGTTCATAACGCGGACCGCGCTCCGTTTCACCTGCACGCAGCTCTCCGACTGCAGGCGCGAGAACAGCCGGCTGACGGTTTCGACGGCCAGGTTGAGATAGTCGGCAATGTCCGACCGGCTCATGGGCAGGACGAACTCGAGCCGCGAGCAACCGTGGTCGGCGTGGTACTCGGCCAGTGTCACCAGGAACGCGGCCAGACGCTGATAGGCGTCGCGGGTGCCCAGGGTGACCACGAAGTTCTCGTTGCGCTGGATGCCCGCGCTCATGCGCTGGAAAAACGCTTTGCGGAAGGCGGACGAGCTTTCCAAAAGACGTTCTATATCGCGGAAATCCAGGGCGCAGATGCTGGTGGTATCGAGGGCGACAGCATGGCAGTTGAATCGCCCGGAATGAATCGCGTCCAGCCCGATCAGGTCGCCGGGCAGGCAGAAGTCGATTATCTGTTCCTCGCCGGTCTCGGTGGTCTTGCAGGTCTTGATCGCCCCGGATCGGACCGCGTACAAGGTGTGGAAGCGATCACCGTCATTGACGAGCTTTTCATTCTTATGCAGGACCCGCGTCTGGACGTCGATATCCAGCGTGGTACGCAGGCTGCCGCCTTCCACGTTCAGGCCCAGGCACTGGCAGACCTTGGTACATTCGGCGCAGCGATTCGGTCGATCCGGGAAGTTGACGATGTTGGGTCGTGTCATGGCGGCTGCGCTCCTTATTGATTCAGGTCATTTTTATAACCCGCGGGTCCGGGTGGAAAAATACGTACTTCCACGCATATCCCTGGAGCGGCAGCCGGTGGGCGGTCGTGTGACGGACAGGCCGGCGGTCGGGGGAATAGCGCCCCGAGGCGCCTATTCCCCGTGGCTTTGTAGTAAATTGTCTGCTTTAATGCCGTTGCGGCGGGACCGGTCGTCGGTCCGAACGTCGGCGCGGATCTGGATCAGTCGAATGTACAGCCTCGATCATCAAGTACTTCGAACGGACATCGCCGGAATGCCCCTGGAGTGGATCAACTACCGGGAGGCGGTCCGGCTGTACTACCTGGATCAGGTGGAATATGCCTGCGGCACGCTGCTGTACAAGGTATTCGGGGGCGTGAATGCCCTGTCCCGGCGGCGCAGCATGGTCGAGGTCAATTCCATTATCGCGACCCGGGGGCACAGCCACGCGGCGGCCAAGGCCAACCGGCTGTACTCGCCGCCGCTGAGCAACGAGGCTCTGTTCGCCCGCGACGGGCAATTATGCCTGTACTGCGGCGAGCAGTTCCCGACCCGGGACCTGTCCCGGGACCACGTCAAGCCCCTGAGCACGGGCGGCAGCGACGACTGGAAGAACGTGGTCACCGCCTGCAAGCGGTGCAATAATCACAAGGCCGGGCAGACCCCGGAACAGGCCGGTATGAAGCTGCTGGCCATCCCCTTCGTTCCCACTCACGCCGAATACGTGTATCTGCGCGGGCGCCGGGTGCTGGCGGACCAGATGGAGTTCCTGCTCGCGCACGTACCGCGCAACAGCCCTCTTCACGAGCGTATCACCAGGAAGCTCAAGAATTAGCCATCCATCCGGTCCCGATTCGCGGGGCCGGACTGTGTGTGGCTGTCCTACGCGGCGGCCAGCTCGTAGCGCCGCAGGCGCTGCGAGAAGTCCCTCAGTGCCTCGATGCCCGATGCCTCCGCGGCCCGGCACCAGTCCTCCAGGGCCTGCAGCAGCTTTTCCTGGCTCTGGGCATGATTGGCCCAGATTTCCTGCAGGCGCTGCTTCATCTGGTAGACCTTGTTGAGCCGGGGGCTGATTTTCAGCACGTAGGTCAGCTGGGCGCTGGCCCGTTCGCTCAACAATCGACTCTCTCGCGTCATCAGGCGGCGGGCGCGCTTCACCAGCGGGACGTACGACTTGTTGCCGCTGCGCGCGAGCTTGCGGATTTCCTGCCTGTGGACGTCATGCACGACGTCGCTGATGAAGTTGGCCATGATCTGGAAGCGCGTGTTGACCAGGGCCCGTACGCTTTCGAGGTCGAACTGCTGCTTCTCCTCGACCTCCACCAGCTCCGGGACGGTGCGCCGCACCCGGGCCAGCCCGAGGCTGCTCAGCAACCTGATGTAGAGCCAGCCGATGTCGATCTCCCACGGCTTGTTGGAGAACCTGGCCGAGCCGGCGTAGGCATGGTGATTGTTGTGCAGCTCTTCGCCGCCGACGATCAGGCCCCAGGGCACGATATTCTTGCTGGCGTCCGGCACTTCGAAGTTGCGGTAGCCCCAGTAGTGGCCGATGCCGTTGATGACGCCGGCCGCCCAGAATGGAATCCACACCATCTGCACCGCCCAGATCGCGGCGCCGGCCAAGGGGCCGAA
>JBEPXV010000204.1:0-4734 GCA_041641695.1 Gammaproteobacteria bacterium
GGAGAGATTCGATGCGTCTATCAAGTATTTCCACTGTGCTGATCTGCATGGCGCTGTTGGCGCCGGGTATCGCCTCCGGCGACGGTACCACGACCATCGACATCGAGGAATGGCCGGTACCATGGGGCGGCACACAGCCGCGCGACCCTTACGTGGCCCCGGACGGCGCCGTCTGGTTCGTGGGGCAGGGGGGTGACTACGTCGCGCGCTTCGCACCCGAAGACCAGTCGTTCCACAGGATCGACCTGGAAAACGGAACCGGCCCCCACAACCTGATCGTCGACGATGACGGCATGGTCTGGTACGCCGGCAACCGGGCCGCGCATATCGGCCGGGTGAATCCCGACACCGGCGACATCGTCCGGTACGACATGCCCGATCCCGAGGCGCGTGATCCGCATACTTTGATATTCGACGGGCGCGGGCATATCTGGTTCACCGTCCAGCACGGCAACTTCGTGGGCCGCCTGGCCATGAGCGACGGCGATATCGAGCTCGTCGAGGTACCCACCCCCCGCGCCAGACCCTACGGGATCATAACGGACGAGGCCGGACGGCCGTGGATCGTGGAGCTCGGCACTAACAAGCTGGCGACCGTGGACCCGGATACCCTGGCACTGACCGAGATCGAGCTACCCCGCGACGACGCCCGGCCGCGGCGCCTCGCCATGACATCCGACGGCAGTATCTGGTACGTCGACTACAGCCAGGGCTACCTGGGCCGCTACGCGCCGGACTCGGGGGAGTTCACGGAGTGGCGGGCGCCCTCGGGCGAGGGCGCCCGGCCTTACGGCATGGCGGTGGACCACCGGGACCGCATCTGGTTCGTCGAGACGGGTCCATCCACCAACCGGTTCGTGGGCTTCGATCCGCGGCGCGAGGCGTTTTTCAGCAGCACGCCGATTCCGAGCCGCGCCGGTGCCGTGCGGCACATGTATTTTCACGAGCCCACCCATTCCATCTGGTTCGGGACCGACACCAACAACATCGCGCGGGCTAAAGTGCCCGATCCCGCCGGGACCGCTCAGGACTGACGGCTCATGCGCGATTGATGCCATGCCGGGAAGGCCACGCGGCAGCGGGCTCTCCCGGTTCAAGCATCGATTCGCGCCACCAGCCCGTCGGTGACCCAGCGCTTCAGGTAGCCGGCGGCGCGAACCGGCACCTGGTCGTCCCGGGTGCGCGCCAGAAGTCCTTCGCAGATCTCACCGAAGCTGCGGCCGTCGCGGGCCGCGTCCAAGGCCCAGCGCTCGTCGCTTTCCAGCGAGCGCCAGTGCACCGCCAGGTCCTTGCGCCACAACAGCCAGGAGACCGGCGCATCGAACCGTTCCGGCGCGGGCGGCGCGTCGCATTCATCATCAACGGCCTGCCACAGCGCCGGCACGTTCCAGTCAAGATCCAGCCGGCGCAGTGCATCCTGGAACCCGAAGCGCATGCCGGGCCAGGCCGCGGGGGGCACGGCTCCCAGGTCCGCCGCGTCCAGGGCGGGACTGTCGGCGGCATCGATCACCTCGCCCTGGGTCCATTCGAAATCCGCCATCTCCGCCAGGAAGGGCTGTTCGTCCCAGGGCTCCGTTTCCCGCAGGAACGCGGCCAGCCGGCGGCCAAACCAGCGAACGGAAGGATCATCGGATGGATGCGCGTCGATATACGCCCGGCCCAGCGCGCCGAAAGCCCGGTCGCCGACCATGCCGTGCAGCCCGGGGTAATCGTCCCCCAGTACTTCCAGCAGGCGCAGGCGGTAGGCGTCGGCGTAAACGGCCAGCCGCTGCCGGGCGGGGAGGTGTTCCGAACCGACGGTGAGCCGTTCGATGTCCCGGTCGCCGTCGAGCAGGAATGACTGGAACCGGGCCTGGAGCGTCGCGAGACGGGTCATGCGGCGTGCTCCTCGAGAATCGGCGCCGCAATCCGCCGCGCGTGATCCAGCTCCGCCAGAAGACTGGCGAGCGGTGGTATGTCCGCGTCCCGCTCGATCATCGTGGACACCCGGCCGAAGCGCCGGACCGCTTCGGCGTACAGGCGCCATACCGGGTCCGGGACATCCTCGTCGTGCGTATCCACGATGATCCCGCCATTGTGGCTGTGGCCGGCGAGATGGAATTGGTACACGCGCTCGGCAGGTACGCCCTCCAGGTATCTGACCGGGTCGAAACCGTGGTTCACGGCGCTGACGTGAACGTTGTTGACGTCCAGCAGGATCAGACAGTCGGCGCGCTCGGCAACCTCGCGCAGGAACTGGCACTCGCTCATCACCGAGTGCCGGTAGGTCACGTAGCTGGACACGTTCTCCAGCAGGATCCGGCGGCCCAGGAAATCCTGGACCTCCCCCACACGGGCGGCGACGTGCGCCACGGCTTCCTCGGTGTACGGCAGGGGCAACAGGTCGTGGAGCTGCCGGCCGTCGAACCCGGTCCAGCACAGGTGGTCGGAGATCCATTCCGGCTCGATGCGCCCGGCCAGGGTCTTGAGGCGGCGCAGGTAGTCCCGGTCGAGAGGGTCGGTGCCGCCGATGGACAGCGACACGCCGTGCATCACGACCGGGTACCGTTCCCGGACGCGGTCGAGGTGGTACAGCGGCTTGCCGCCGGCAACCATGTAGTTCTCGCTGATCACCTCGAACCAGTCGACATCCGGCTCGCCGTCGAGGATCGCCTCGTAGTGGTCCGGCCGCAGACCGAGCCCGTAGCCGAGAAAGGGGCGTGGGGTGGCCGGCGGGTTCATGGGGACGCGGCGGAGCCGCGGTTATCGTCGAAACGCGGCAGCTCGAACGTGAACGTCGTGCCGCTCCGGTATCCGCTGGCGGCCTCGATCCGCCCGCCGTGCAGCTCGAGAATGCGCCGGGCAATGGCGAGGCCCAGTCCGGCGCCGTCGTCGCTGCGAGTGCCCGGCTTCCGCGAGCGGTAGAAGCGGTCGAAGATATGCGGCAGATCCTGGTCCGGGATGCCGCAGCCGGTGTCCGACAGCTTCACGGACACGCTGTCGCCGCCGGGGACCAGGACGAGATTCACGCTGCCGCCCCGTGGGGTGTGGCGCAAGGCGTTGTCCAGCAGGTTCTCGAGGACCCGCTCGATCAGGCCGATGTTGGCATAAACGAAAGGCACCCGGGAATCGAGGCGCACGTCGAGATGCACCCCGGCATCACGTGCCCGAAGCTCGTACTTCTGCAGGACGTCCTGGATGAGCTCCGCCAGGGAGAATGGCTCGCGCTCCGGCATCGCGTCGGTGGAGTCCAGCCGCGCGAGCTCGAACAGCTCCGAAACCAGGCTGCCCAGGCGCCGGCTGTGCCGGGCCGCGATCTCCACGTACTCGCGCTGCTCCTGGGGGCTCAGGTCATCCGCTTTCATCAGCAGCGTCTCCAGGTACCCCTGAAGCGAGGCGAGCGGGGTGCGCAGATCGTGCGATACATTGGCCACCAGCTCGCGCCGCAGGCGGTCGGTCTCTTCCAGGTGCTCCATCTGGGCGGTGATCTGCCGGGCCATGTCCTCGAAGGAGACGGCCAGGCGATCGATCTCGTCGCCGTTGCCGGAACGCGGCAGCGCCATGTCCGCCGGCTGCCGGAAGTCGTTGGCCCGGAACCGCTCCACGGCATCGGTCAACCAGCCCAGCCGACGGGTCAGCAGGCCGAAAATCACCAGCGCCGTGAGCAGGGCGAACAGCAGGCCGGCCGCTGCCAGCCACAGGCTCACCTTCATCACGTAGCTGTCCTGGAGCATGGAAGCGATCGTGTCGTACTGCTCGCCGGCGGCTATTACATACAGGTAGCCGCGCAGGTCGCCGTCCTCGGTGACCGGCGCCGCGGAGAATATCTTCCGGCGATCCGGGTTGCGCGGATCGGGTCCCAGGACCGGAAGCTGCTCGCCGGCAAGAAACCGGCGGATGGGGCCGGTGTCCACGCGTTCCGTCTTCACCTTGCCGGCGGGCGCGGAGTAGGTGAGGATATTGCCGGTGCTGTCGGTGAGGTAGACCTCGACACTCGGGTTGAGCGCCATCATGTTGTCGAACAAGGATTTGAGGCGCTGCTCGTCGGGCTTGCCGTCGCTCAGCAGATCCTCATGGGCCACGATATGCTGGGCCAGGTCACGGTTGAGCTTCTGGTAGAGCTCCTGGTGGTAGCGCTCGGTCGAGTACACCATCAGTATCACGAACATGCTCCCGCTGAGCAGGGACAGGCCCACGAGCACCACCGCAAGCTTTGCGTACAGGCTGCGGAACATGGGCTAGTGCACCCCGCCGGGCTGCTCGGCGAACTTGTAGCCCACGCCCCAAACGGTCAGTACGTACTTCGGCTCCGCGGGGTTGCGCTCGATCTTGGCGCGCAGCCGGTTGATATGCGAGTTCACCGTGTGCTCGTAGCCGTCGTGGCCGTAGCCCCATACCTCGTCGAGGAGCTGGGTGCGGCTGTAAACCCGTCCCGCGTGCCGTGCCAGGTGCAGCAGCAGGTCGAACTCCTTCGCCGTAAGGTCCACCGACTGGCCGTCGATGGACACGTTGCGGGAAGCCGGATTGATTGTCATGCCGCCCACGCTGAACGGTTCCGGCGCCGACGGCGCGCCGGCCCGGGCGTGGGTGTCGATGCGCCGGAACAGCGCGTTGACGCGGGCGACCAGCTCATGAATGCTGAACGGCTTGGTCAGATAGTCGTCGGCGCCGATCTCGAGGCCGAGCACGCGGTCCACCTCGGCCGTCTTGGCCGTAACCATCAGGATCGGAACCCGGGACCCTTCGGCGCGCAGC